>JBPCOX010000069.1:0-6868 GCA_050999825.1 Mycobacteriales bacterium | reverse complement strand
TGATCATGGAAGCGAACTCGGTGAGCAGCTTGGCGGCCATGGACGGGCTGATCAGGCTCTGCCCCTCCGCCACCGCGCGCACCGCTCCGGCGACCTCCTCGATGGAGATCTCCTTGAGCAGGTAGCCCATCGCACCGGCCTTGATCGCGTCGTAGAGGTCGGCCTCCTCGTCGCTGATCGTCAACATGATGATCTTGGCGCTCGGAACCGCTTCCTTGATCGACGTACAGGCGTCGATGCCACCGCGCCGGGGCATCCGGACGTCCATCAGCACGATGTCCGGCGTCGTCTCGATCGCCCTGGCGAGGGCCTCTGTGCCGTCGCTGGCCTGCGCGACGACCTCGATGTCGGGCTCCGCGTTCAGCACCATCTCGAGGCCCCGGCGAAACAACGCGTGGTCGTCGACCACGAGCACCCGGACCGGCTCCCCGCCGGTCGCCGGGGGGGACGGGTCCGAACCCTCGGTCACCAGACCTCCTGCCGAACGCCGGTCCGTAGCTCCCCATGATCGCATGCCGATCCCGCTGGTCGAGGTCGGAGCGCGACTCCTCAACGATCGAGGCGGATCACGCCGTAGGCGTAGCCGCGGCGCCGGTAGACCACGCTCGGCCGTCCGGTCGCGGCGTCGGAGAAGAGGAAGAAGTCGTGGCCAACCAGCTCCATCTCGAACAGCGCCTGGTCCAGGGTCATCGCGTCCGCGCGGTGCACCTTCTCCCGTACGACGAGCGGACCGTCACCGTCGGTCGTGTCGGCGGGCTGCTCCGGGGTGTCGCTCGGGGTCGCCGGCCCTGCGGGCGTCGACCCGGCGAGCGGGGCGAGCGCCGCAGCGACCGAGACAGGGGTGCGGCTGCCGTGGTGGACCCGGCGGCGGTCGGCGGCTCGCCGCAACCGGGACTGCAGCTTCGCGGCCGCCAGGTCGAGGGCGGCGTACGGGTCGGGGGCCGCCGCCTCCGCCCGGATGACCGGCCCGCGTGAGTGCAGGGTCAGCTCGACCCGCTCGCTGGCGGCCGACTGCCGCGGGTTGTGCTCACGGGAGAGCTCGACATCGAGCCGATGGACCTTGTGGTCGAGCCGGTCGAGCTTGGCCAGCTTGTCGGCCGCGTGCTCGCGGAACCCGTCCACGACCTCGGTGTGCCGGCTTCGGACGACGATCTCCACGCGGGTCCTCCTCTGCTCCTGGAACGAGAAGGCGCCCGCCCGGCCGACCTGGTCTTCGTCCCCACATCCGCCTGCCGAGGGTTTCGCGGCACTGCTGCCACTACTCCCCTTCTCCCGGGCCGGCGGGCATCGGACCCGCCGGTGGGGCAGGGCTGACATCTAAGCCGCACCGTGATCGGTCGACGAGAAGTCGCCTTACGTGGGCCGTTTCGCCTGCGGCTGGCATCGGCTTGCCGGACCGGCGGCGCGGGCGAGCCCGATGCCGTCGGTACAACGCAACCACGGACCCGGGCGGGCGCCATCGTTTCACGCTAGACCGCTTGCGACGGTTGTGCAGGGTTGCGCACCCGACCGGCGCTGCGTCGCGGCGACCACGGCGGCTCCTCCGACGGTCAACCCGGCCGCCCGCAGCGCCCGAGCGGCCTCCGCGACCGTGGCACCGGTCGTCAGCACGTCGTCGACGACGATCACGCGGGCACCGGCGAGCAGGGGTGCGCCGGACGCCCGGACGGCCAGCGCTCCGGCCAGGTTGCGCGCCCTCGCCGTTGCGTCCAGCCCGGCCTGGTCGGCCACTCGACGGGTGTGTCGCAGCACCGGTACGACGTTGGCCGGGACACCGGACCGACGCAGGCCGGCGGCGGCCTGGCGGGCGATCCGCAACAGCTGGTCATGGCCGCGGGAACGGCGGGCGGCCGGCCGCGAAGGCACCGGCACGAGCGCACACGCTCCGCCGGCCGAGGTCGCCGCGACGGCCGCGGCCGCCGACCGAGCCAGCGCGGCGCCCAGCGGCTTGGCCAGCGCCAGCCGGCCGGACTCCTTGTGCGCCACGAGCAGTGCCCGGGCGGGGCCGGCGTACGCCGCGACCGCCAGCACCGTCGGCAGTCCCACCGGCGCCGGGTCGGGCGCCGTGGGGTAGGGCGGCCCGGTGAGGGAGGCAAGACACCCCGGACAGGCCGGCCGGGCGCCGGGATCGGCCAGACCGCAGCCCGGGCACTCCGCCGGCAGCACCAGGTCGAGCAGCTCGGCGAGCAGGCCGGGAGGCACGGCGCCCACGATGACCTCGTCGTGCCGGCGGCCGCCAGACCGGCCGGGGTCGCTGTGGACGGGGCGGGTCAATGTGGACGGGGAGCCGGGAGGCCCGCAGCTCACCTGGCCCAGGTGGGGTCGGTGCCGGCGGCGATCGAGGTCCAGGAGCCGCCGGTGCTGCGATAGATCCCGCCGGCGGCGGCCACGATCAGGACGTCGTCCGGACCCGCGGCGAGCCGATCGGGGCCGCCGGCAGGAAGGCCGGTGGTGGCCACCGACGTCGCCAGCGAGCCGTCGGCCTCCACCAGCCAGGGAGAGCTGGCGCCGGCCGGGGCGGTTCTTGCGAGTACGGCGACCCGGTGGCTGTCGGCCCAGGAGACCGAGCTGGGGCCCTGCAGCCCCACGGTCACGGCCCGGAACCCTTCCAGTGCCGGCGAGCCGAGCCGGTCGGGTACCACCCGACCGACGAGCAGGCGACTCGCCGTACCGGTGCGCACGATCGCGGCTGCCCGGGTGCCGTCCCTGGAGATCTGCAGCTCGAGGACCGGGCCGAACCTCAGCAGTGCGTCGGCGGGTACGCCGGCCGCCCTGGCGCCTCCCGGCGCAATCCGCAGCACCGCGACCGGGCTCCCCGCCCGAACGGTCCACACCGCACCGGACCCGTCCACCGACGGGGGCGTGAGCCCGCCGCGCGCTGCCGCCAACCGCGGCGTCGGCAGGCCGGCGCGCGGCCCGGCGTACAGGCTGGTGGAGGTCGCGGTCGTCCGCAGCCCGGCCACCACCTCGCCACCTACCGCCGGGCTGGTCAGCGGCAGCGCGCCGTGCCCCAGCGGCCCGGGCGCCGGCGCGCCAGAGTCCGTGCGCAAGGAGCCGTTCGCCATGAAGTAGTAGGCCGGCGGTGGGCGCGCGGGGTCGGGGTCGAAGCTGGCCCAGTCGGAGATCCGCTGCACGTCGCCCGCGCCGGGAACCCCGAATGCGGAGCCCTCGACCTGGATGCGTACGCCGGTGATGTCCGGCAGCTGCCGCAGGGTCCACACCAGCTGCGCGGACATCGCCGCCCTTGCGGCGGGGCCGGCCCGGCCGGCCTCCGGCGAGAGGTTCACCACGACGACCGTGCCGTCCAGCGGGGCGTTCCCGATCAGCTTGGTCCCCGGCGGGAAGGCCGTCGTGACGGCCGGCGCGAGCCAGCGGGTCGGCCCGTCGAGCAGCGCGCGTAGGAGCGCCGTTGGCCGACCGCGGGCCGGCGTACGAAGGAAGACGTGATCCGGCACGACCACGGCCTGGCCGGCATCGAGGAAGTAGGTGAAGACCGATCGCAGGTCGCGCTGCACGTCGGTCGGTGTGAGCAGCAGACCGGGCGGTACCCGGGCCAGCCGCCAGTCGGCACCGGACCTCGCCAGTACAAGCGGCTGGTCGATGATCCCCGGCGAGACGGTGTAGGCGCCGTCGGGGGCGATGGTGGCCACCCGGCTCGCGTGCAGGACCACGGTCCGCTCCGAGCCGGTACCGGCGACCGCGGAGACGGTCCGCCGGGCCGGGTCGGCCGTGTAGACCGTGATGCCTGCATCAGGGTCCCAGTCCCGGGCCGCCGCTGCGGTGAGGTAACGGCGGGCGATGGCGTGGTCGTCGTCGAAGTTGGCGGAGGCGCGCAGGAAGCCCTCCACCACGCCCTCCGGGCTCTGGCCAGGGCCCGGTGCCGGCGGCAGCACGTGGATGTCGGAGTCGTCGAGGCCTCCCGCCCCCTGGTTCACCGACCGGCCGTAGCGCACCGCACCCGTGGACGGCACGGTGCCACAGCCGGCCAGCGCACCGGCGAGGGCCACGGTGGCGACCACGGCGAGCGGGCGGCCGCGGCCCTGCTCAACCACCGGATCGTCCCGCGCCGAGCGGTGAGCGCGGAAACTTGGCCTCGTGCACCGCCGGGCGGTCACTGCGCCGCCGGGCCGGCGCGGCCGCCGCCGCGGCGTCGGCCGGCTCGAGTGCCAGCGGCGACGTGGCAAGGGAGTCGCCGGCGTGCCTGGGCAGGGTCAGCCGGAACTGGCTGCCGCGCGCCGGCTCACCCCAGGCCTCGAGCCAGCCTCCGTGCAGGTGGGTGTCTTCCAGTGAGATCGACAGGCCCAGGCCGGTGCCGCCGGTCGCCCGGGCACGAGCCGGATCGGCTCGCCAGAACCGGTCGAAGACCATCGCCGGCTCGCCGGGCCGCAGCCCGACCCCATGGTCGCGCACGGTCACCGCGGCCGCCGGGGCGTCACCGGCAAGGGTGATCTCGATCGGCTGGCCCTCGCCGTGCTCGATGGCGTTGTTGACCAGGTTTCGCAGCACCCGCTCGATCCGTCTCGGGTCGACCTCGACCACGACCGGCCGGGCCGGGAGGTGCAGCAGCAGGGGGCTGCTGCGGCGCTCGGCGAGCGGCTCGCTGGAGGCGGCGACCCGCCGTACCAGGTCCCGGAGGTCGACCGGCTCGGCTTCCAGCACGGCGGCGCCGGCGTCGTGCCGGCTGATCTCGAGCAGGTCGGCCAGCAGCGCCTCGAACCGGTCGAGCTGGGTCTGCAGCAGCTCCGCCGAACGCGCGACCGAGGGGGCGAAGTCGCCGCGGTACTCGTGCAGGACGTCGGCCGCCATCCGCACCGTGGTCAGCGGCGTACGCAGCTCGTGGGAGACGTCCGCCACGAAGCGGCGCTGCACCCGGGACAGCTCCTCCAGCTGGCGGATCTGGCTCTGCAGGCTGGCCGCCATCCGGTTGAACGACGAGGCCAGCCGGGCCAGGTCGTCCTCGCCCCGCACCTCCATCCGCTGCTCGAGCCGGCCGGCGGCGAGCCGCTCCGCGGTGCGGGCGGCCGCTCGCACCGGACGCACCACCTGGCGGGCGACCAGGGCCGCGATGCCGGCGAGCAGCAGGACCAGCGCCAGCCCGGTGAAGAACAGCGTCCGGCGTACCAGGGCCAGGGTGTCGGCCTCCTGGCGCAGCGGGAACAGGTAGTAGAGCTGGTAGGGACCGGCGTCGACGCCGTTCAGCGGCGCACCCACCACCAGCCCCGGCTCGGTTCTGCCGTCCTCGTGTCGCAGGGTGGCGAAGGTCCAGGCCTGCCGGCCGGCGGCGTCCCCACTCACCACCTTGAGCAACCGCCCCGGAACGCTGGCGGCTGTGATGTCGCCGGACAGGCTCACGCTGGCCGACGAGGAGGTGCTTAGCAGGGCGAGGTCGTAGATACCGGCCCGGCTGCCGCGATTGGCAAGGGTCTTGGTGAGCTCGTAGAGCTGGTCATCGAGGCCGGTCGCATCGGTGCGGTCGGAGGCCGACAGGTTGCTCTGCAGGTAGGCGAGCCCGTTGGCCGACTCCACCAGAGCGGCTCTGGTCTTGGCCTCCAGCAGGCCGTTGGTCACCTGCTGCATCAGCACGACTCCGAGCAGCACTACGACGGTGGCCGAGATCACCAGGGTGCTGGCCACCACCCGCGTCTGCAGCGAGCGGCGCCAGTGCGCGACGAAGCGGCGGGCCGGCCGGCGCAGCGACATCGAGACGCGCAGCGCGGTCGAGGCAGCCGTCATGGGGGTCCGGCCTTGTAGCCGACCCCCCGCACCGTGAGAACGATCTCCGGGTGCTCCGGGTCACGCTCGATCTTCGAGCGCAGCCGCTGCACGTGGACGTTGACCAACCGGGTGTCGGCGGCGTGCCGGTAACCCCAGACCTGCTCCAGCAGCAGCTCGCGGGTAAAGACCTGCCGGGGCTTGCGGGCCAGCGCCACCAGCAGGTCGAACTCCAGCGGCGTCAGGGGGATCGGCCGGCCGTCGCGGGAGACGACGTGGCCGGCCACGTCGATGTCCACCTCGCCGATGGACAGGGACTCCGGCGCGGGGTCGGAGGACTGCCGCAGCCGGGCCCGGATCCGGGCGACGAGCTCCTTGGGCTTGAACGGCTTGACGACGTAGTCGTCCGCACCCGACTCCAGGCCTACGACGATGTCGATGGTGTCGGTCTTCGCGGTCAGCATCACGATCGGTACGCCGGACTCGGCACGGATCTGGCGGCAGACGTCGATGCCGTCGGTGCCCGGCAGCATCAGGTCGAGAAGGACCAGATCTGGCTTGGTGGCGCGAAACGCCGGCAGGGCGCGGTCTCCGTCGGCCACGAAGAAGGGCTCCAGCCCCTCGCCGCGCAGCACGATGCCTAGCATCTCGGCGAGCGCCGTGTCGTCGTCGACGACCAGCACCCGGCCCCTCAACTGGACCGACCCCTCATGTACCAATGGTCGCACCTCCGGACCGGTTTCTCCCGGCGTAACGATCGCGATTGCGCATCGGCTCCCGGCGCTCGTGCGACCATCCCGGCAGCCGCCTACGCCGGCCGCGGACACCCGCGAGAGGAGACCGATGAGCGAGCCGCCCGCTTGGGAGCCGCCCGCCGCGCCGCAGCGACCGTCGTCGGAGCCGGGCCTGGACCGGCCGCCGGCTTCGGGCTTGACCGGCCCGCCGCCGGGCTCCGGCTGGGCAGCGCCACCGGGCTGGCCGGCTTCGCCGTTGCCGGCCAACCCGGGCGTCATACCGCTGCGGCCGCTCGGGATCGGCGAGATCCTCGATGGCGCCTTCCGCACGATCCGCCGCCACCCCCGGGCGACCCTCGGCCTCGCTGCGCTGGCGACGGCGGTGGAGCTGGCCACCTCACTGGCGATCGCGGCCGCATCCG
>JBPCOX010000059.1:0-8621 GCA_050999825.1 Mycobacteriales bacterium | reverse complement strand
CCGCCGCCAAGCTGGTCGTACATCCCGCCGCGGGCCATCGCCTCGCAGGTGTGCCGGACCATCTCGAGCGAGCGCGAATCGCCGGTCCGGGCGGAGTGGCGCAGCAGGAACTCCAGAACCATCGACGGCGGGAACTTCGGCGCTCCCCCGAACCCGCCTCTTTCGCCGTCGTACGACCCGGCCAGCGAGCGGGCCGCCTCGTCGAGCACCTCGGCGGTCAGCTCACCGGTGGCCGCTGACGGCGTCCGGTCCGACAGCCGGCGTACGACGTCCGCCCCGGCCGCCTCGACCTCGCCGCGCCGCTCCCGCCAGGCCGTGGCGACGGACTCCAGCAGCTGGGGGAACGACGGCATGCCGTGGCGCGGCGTGGGAGGGAAGTAGGTGCCGCAGTAGAACGGCTCCCCCTTGGGGGTGAGGAACGCGGTCATCGGCCAGCCGCCGGAGCCGGTCATCGCCTGAGTCGCCTCCATGTAGACGGCGTCGACGTCCGGGCGCTCCTCCCGGTCGACCTTCACGGAGACGAAGTTCGCGTTCATCAGCGCGGCGATCGAGGCGTCCTCGAACGACTCGTGGGCCATGACGTGGCACCAGTGACAGGCGGCGTAGCCGACGGAGAGCAGCACGGGTACGCCGCGCCGCTCGGCCTCGGCGAAAGCCGCCGGCGACCACGGCCACCACTCGACCGGGTTGTCCTGATGCTGGAGCAGGTACGGCGAGGTCGAGTCGGCCAGGCGGTTGGTCATGGCGACCAGCATGCCCGCGGTCGGGCGGCCTGCGCACGACCGGGCCAACTACTCTGAGCCGCGCCAGCCTGACGGGTCCGCCGGCGATGGAGCGTCGCTCGGCTCGTCGACGGTCCGGCCGTCGCGCAGTCAAACCACCGGTCGCAGCGGGGCGGCCGTCGCCGCGTCTCGTCGTACCGAGTTGCGTCCCAGGTGCAGGGGCGGGTTCTCCCGCTGCTCGGCTCCGGGCGGCCCGGTCGGACAACACAGCGGACACCGTGCTTTGGTTCCGCCTTCCAGGGAGGATGGATTGCGGGAGGTTGCCATGCCGGGTCCTCTGCGTGTACGCGCCGCGATCATCCCCGAAGCCGAACTGTCCTGGAGGTTCTCCAGGTCGTCAGGTCCGGGCGGACAGAGCGTCAACACCTCGGACACTCGGGTTGAGTTGCTGTTCGACGTAGCCAGATCGGAGGCCCTGGGTCCTCTCCTGCGGCAGCGGGCGCTTGACCGTCTCGCTGGACGTCTCTTTGACGGCGTGCTCTCGGTGACAGCGTCGGAGCATCGAAGCCAACTTCGGAACCGCGAGGCCGCCGAGGCACGGCTCGTAGAGGTGCTGACCGAGGCGACCGCTCCTCCGGCTCCCCCTCGCCGGCCCACCCGCCCGAGTCGTGGCTCCGTGGAGCGTCGCCTCGCCGACAAGGCGCGACGGTCAGACGTGAAAAGACTTCGTGGCCGGACCGACGGCGACTGAGCAAGGCCGCGCGCACGCTGGCCGTAGGCATAGGCGTCGGGCAGGTGATGAGGCGGCCCGTTCGGGCTGCGCGGCCCGGTTCTTCTAGGTGACCTTCTCGAACACCGCGACCTGGCTGTCGCCCTCGGAGGTGAACGGGGCCCGCCCGCGCATCCGCGGCTATCTGCCGCTACCCGTACGACAGCCGGTCCCAGTGGCTAGACCATGCCCGTTGCGGACAGGTGGCTGAATGTCTGCCATGAGCGACGCCGCTAATGTCAGCCACCGGCTGCCCCGGATGGCGCAGAACTGGGTCCGAAAGGTTCTGCAGGCGGACGGACCGCTGCGGGTGCAGCGCCTGGCTGGTGGCTGGACGTCGGACATGTGGCTCGTGCGGACCTCGGACGCGCGGCAGGTGGTCCTGCGGCAGATGACACGGGAGCCGTGGAGGACGCACGCGGTCGAGTTGCTCAATCGCGAGGCGGCCGTGCAAAGAGCGCTTGCCCCGACGGCGATCCCGGTCCCGAGACCGCTGGCAATCGATGAGACCGGAACAGCCGCAGGTACGCCGTCGCTGCTGATGACCCGCCTGGAAGGGGACCTGCTCCTCGACGACGACGGCGACGAAGTGCTCGCGCGGCTGGCGGCGATCTTGGGCGCCATTCACGCCCACCGACCGGCAGGTCACCGCCCCAGGCCATACCAGTCGTGGGCGGTCCCAGCCAAGCGGGTGCCCCCTGCCTGGGCTGCGGACACGGAACTGTGGAGGCGTGCCTTTCGCGTCCTCGAGCGCACTCCGCCCGAACATCGCGGCGTCTTCATGCACCGCGACTTCCAGCTGGGCAACGTGCTGTGGCGTGAAGGCCGCGTCAGCGGGGTCGTGGACTGGGTGGAGACGTCCTGGGGTCCGGCCCACCTCGACGTCGCTCATTGCGAGACGAACCTGGCGATGTTGCATGGGCCGTCGGCGGCACACCGCTTCCGCGCCGCGTACCTCTCTGCAACGGGGACCGCGGACCAGATCCGGCACGACCACGCCTACTGGCAAGTCATGGACGTCGTCGGCTACCTGCCGACTCCGCGCAAGGTGGCGGGTCCATGGCGCGACAAGGGACGTGTCGACGTGACCGACAGCATCGCGGAGCAGCGGCTAGAGCTGTGGCTGCGAGAACTGATGGCGACCTGCCCATGAAGCCCCCTCAGACGGGTTGGCGCCCGCCGTCCGCCGGCAGCACCCGGACGCAGCACCGGCCGGGGATCGGGTCGAGGACGAGCAGGTGCTCCCTGTCGTGTGCCCCCTCGGCGACACCGCTCAGCAGGTCGAGGTTGAGTCCGCAGACCAGAGCAGTGAAGTCTCCGGCCAGCCGGTGAAAGGGGCAGTTACGGAGGACGACCTCGCCTCCCCGCACGTGCGTCGGTTCGAAGCCGTGGTCATCGAGTGCCGCCAGAAGGGACCCCGAACGCGCGCCGATGTCACGCCCGGTCTGGCGAGCGAGCCCGGTCAGCGCCGTCCCGACCGGCGTATGCAACCGCGAGGACTCCTCGATCGCGCCGGCGAGGAGCCTTCCCACCAAGTCGTACTCCCGCTCGGGAACGCTGACCGCGACCTCGTCGTCAGGCCGCCGGTAGAGCTTGGCTGGCCGGCCCGCTCCCGGGCCGGTACGCCCACCGAGACGCCTGTACTCCACATCCAGCAGCCCCTGCGCCGCCAGCCGGTCGAGGTGGAAGGCCGCCGTGCTGCGACGAAGGCCCAGCGCGGCTGCGGCGGCGTCCCGCCCGACCGGCGAGTCGCTCGCCGCCACATGGTCGTAGAGCGCCCGGCGTACCGGCTCGGCGAGGGTGGCAACCGCCGAGATCCGCTCGCTGCGTGACCGCTGTCGCACCAAACCATTCTAACGTACGCCGAACTTGACTAAAGACCCGAGCCGCGTCTAACGTCGCTCAGGCAGACTTTTAGAGGGAGGGACGCTCGATGCAGGCCGACCTGACCAAGGCGCGCGGCGGGCTGATCCCGGCCCCGGACCGGCGCACCACCGACCCCGAGGACGCCCGGCCATGGGAGTCCCTCGGGCCACGTCAGATCGACCTCGAGGAGTGGCGACGGTTCGAGACCTCGGTGGGTGAGATCCTCACCGCGTTCGGCCTCGACCTGCACACCCCCGGCACGGCCGCGACGCCGCAGCGCTTTCTCAAGGCGCTGTACGACGCGACCGCGGGCTACGAGGGCGACCCGCAGCTCCTGACCGCCTTCCCCACCGAGTGCCGGGGCGGTCCCGACTGCCGGATCAGCCAGATCGTCGAGGGCCCGATCTCCTTCTACGCGCTCTGCGAGCACCATGCGCTGCCGTTCCACGGCGTGGCCTACGTCGGCTACGTCGCACACGAACAGATCATCGGGATCTCGAAGCTGACCCGGCTGGTGCGCCTCTTCGCGCGCCGGTTCACCGTGCAGGAACGGCTCGGCCAGCAGATCGCCGACACCCTGGTAGACCTGCTCTCGCCGCACGGCGTCGCGGTCCGGCTCGAGGCCGAGCACCTCTGCACCCAGATGCGCGGCGTACGGGAGGAGCAGTCGAGGACGGTGACGACGTTCTGGCGCGGGACGTTCGACGACGAGGCCGAGATGCGGCGGGAGTTCCTCTCCGAGGCTGGCAGCCATGGCTGACGTCGTACTCGTCTGCGGCGCCAGTGGCGCGCTGGGAGCCGCGGTCGTCCGGGCGTTCGCGGCGCGTGGCGACCATGTGGTGGCAGCCGCGCGTGACGGCATGGAGCTCGACCCCGGCCTGGGGGAGACCGTGCGCGCGGAGGTGGTCGACCTCGCCGTGCCGGACGCCGTCGAGGCGCTGTGGGACCGGCTCGACTCCGGTGGGAACCGGCCACGGTGGCTGGTCAACGCCGCGGGGGGCTTTCGCGGTGGCTCGGTGGCCGACACGGAGCCGGAGCAGTACCGGTTCGTCCACGACCTGAACCTCGCGACCACCTGGTGGTCCTGCCGGGCCGCGGCCCGGAGGATGGATGCCGGCGGCGCCATCGTGAACGTCTCGTCGCGATCGGCCGTCTCCGGCGGCGCGAAGGCCGCGGGCTACGCCGTCGCCAAGGCGGGCGTCGTACGGCTTACCGAGGTCCTGGCCGAGGAGCTGGCCGGCAGGTCTGTCCGGGTCAATGCCCTCCTGCCGTCGGTGATGGATACGGCGGCCAACCGGGCGAGCATGTCGCCGGCGGCCCTGCGGGCAGCCGTGCCCACCGAGCAAGTGGCGGCGGTCGCGACCTTCCTGTGCGGCGACGCAGCGCGCGCCGTCACCGGCGCGGTCATCCCCGTCTACGGGCTGGGGTAGCCGATGTTGCCCATGGAGGTCCTCTACGAGGCCGAAGGGCGCTCGGCGTACGACCTTCCCGCCGAGCTGGCGGTCCTGTACGGCGGGCCGCTCGGCTTCGCGGAGCGGCGGGTGGTCGCGAACTTCGTCTCGACGCTGGACGGCGTCGTCGCCATTCCGGACCTGGTCCAGTCCAACAGGCGGATCAGCGGCGCGAGCGAGGCCGACCGCTTCGTCATGGGGCTGCTGCGGGCCTGCGCCGACGTGGTCCTCATCGGGTCGGGCACGTTGCACGGGTCACCCCGCACGAGGTGGACGGCGGAGCACGCATATCCGGCCGCGCTGAGCGCCTTCCAGGAGCTCCGCTCGCGGCGGAGCCAACCGGCGCAGCCACTGCTCGCCGTCATCACCGGCAGCGGCTCGCTGGACAGGTCCCATCCCGCCCTGGAAGCCGGCGCGCTCGTGCTGACGACGGACGTAGGCGCCGTGCGGCTGCACGGGCAGCTTCCCGCCGCCGCGGAGATCCTGGTGGTCAGCAACGGGACGTCGGTGGACCTGCGGGTCGCCCTGGCACTCCTGGCCGAGCGGGGCTACCGCCTGGTGCTCTCCGAAGCCGGACCGCGGGTCTTCGGCTCGCTGCTGGCGGCCGGGCTCGTCGACGAGCTCTTCCTCACCTCGTCGCCCGTGATCGCCGGGCGGGGCTCGGCTCGGAGCCGCTGGGGGCTGGTGGAGGGCACGGAGCTGCTGCCGGACATCCGCCTCGAGGGGCGGCTGGTCAGTGTGCGCCGCCAGGCAGGGCACCTGTTCTTGCGGTACGAGTTCCCCGCCGAAGCCGGCTAGGCCAGTTTTGTGCTCGCAGCTGCCCGTGTGTCGCTGCGGGCCAGCGACGCCCCACCCGCCCAGAATGGTGAGAGGCCCCTCCATGTATGAGATGGAGGGGCCTCTCTGCGGTTGCGCCGCACCGACGCGCCGATCGCTCGGCCGCCCAATGCGACGGAAACCGGCCACCAGTACCGCAGACCCGCACGAAGCACCGGTTGCCCGGCTCTTCCTGCGGTCCGGAGTCGCCCCCGGCTCGGTCTCCGTTCCCGGTGACGAGCACAGGTCTAGTGCCTGCCGCATGACCGCGCAAGGGTTCCCCGGCAAGCAATTTCAAGATTCTTTGGACACCCACAGGTCGTCCACAGGGCGCCCCCCGTTGTCCACCGCCCCGGCCCTCGATCCACCGCTTCATCCACTGCGTGGTGCACAGGTGAGCTAACCACTCGCTGGCTCACGCCGGCCCGGACGGCCCGTCGACCGGCGGGTCCTCGGGGACGTCGAAGGACTTCGGCACCTTGCGCAGCTGCTTGGTCATCGACCGGTAGAGCAGCGCGGTGACGACCCCTAGCAGGGACACGATCAGGAGCGCCCAGCTCCCTGCCCCTGACGGTTCCGCGGCGGCGAGCAGCATCGCCACCCTCATCCGGCCACCTCGACACAGCCGGCGGCAACGGCCTCCCGGACGCCGGCGAACAGGTCGTCCTCGGGCAGCGTGGTGTCTACCAGCGAGCGGGCCAGCTGGTAGTCCTCCGTGGGCCACACCGACTTGGCGACCTCCAGCGGGCAGCGGAACCAGAACCCTTCGGGGTCGACCTGGGTGGCGTGCGCGAGCAGCGCCTGGTCGCGCACCGCGAAGTACTCGGCGCAGGGCACCTGGGTGGTGAGGCGGGCGGCGTCCTGCGGCTTGTCCTCCCACTCGGCCAGGCGCTCGGCGTACGGCGACTCGATGCCGAGGTCTGTCATCGCGTCGTGCAGCGCCTGGATCCGGGGCTTGGACCAGCCCAGGTGGTAGTAGAGCTTGAGTGGCGACCACGGCTCGCCGGTGCCCGGATAGCGGTCGGGGTCACCGGCCGCCTCGAAGGCCTCCACCGACACCCGGTGGCACATGATGTGGTCCGGGTGCGGGTAGCCGCCGTTCTCGTCGTAGGTCAGCAGTACGTGGGGGCGCTCGCGGCGTACCAGCTCCACCAGCGACCGGGCCGCCTCCTCGAGCGGCACCAGCGCGAAGCAGCCCTCGGGCAGCGGCGGCAGCGGGTCGCCCTCGGGCAGGCCCGAGTCGACGAAGCCCAGCCAGGCCTGGCGTACGCCGAGGATGGTGCGCGCCTTGGCCATCTCCTCCCGGCGGATCTCGGCGAGGTTGGCGACGACCTCCGGCCGGTCCATCGCCGGGTTGAGGATCGAGCCACGCTCGCCGCCGGTGAGCGTGACGACGAGCACGTCGACGCCATCGCGGACGTAACGCGCCATGGTGGCCGCGCCCTTGCTGGACTCGTCGTCCGGGTGCGCGTGCACGGCCATCAGCCGCAGCGGCTCGGTCACGGGTGATGCTCCTGGTCGACACTGGGGGAGGCGGCAGCGGGCCGCGAGACGATTGTCGCTGACGGAGCTCGGTACGGCGAGGAGGGCCAGGCATGGTGGACCCGGCGACTCGATCCCCCACGCCCGGTCGGGCGCGCCCACCGGAGCGCTACGGCAGCGCACCGAGCCGGACCCGCACGTGGGCGACGTACGCCGTGGGCGCCATCGTGGCGCTGGTGGCGCTCGGTGCGCTGCTGGCGCTCGCACTGCACAAGTCGACCCCGCCGGTCGCGGCCGGCCTGCTCGGATACCAGGTGCGCTCAGATTCCGCCGTACTTGTCCGCTTCGAGGTGCACAAGGCGCCCCTGGCGGAGGCCGTGTGCACCGTGCGGGCCCGGGACCGGACCGGGGCCGAGACCGGTAGGCGCGATGTCGTCGTGGGCCCTCGACGCGACTCCAGGCGGGTCACAGCGGTGAGCTACGAGCTGCCGACGCGGGCGCGGGCGGTGAGCGGTGAGCTGGTCGGCTGCCGCATCACCCGCGATCACTGACCGCGCTGTCACCGGGCCGAGGCCGCCGGGCGTGGATCTGGATCGAGTAAGAGCTGCAGGGATCAAGGTTCCGGGGCTGGGCGCTTGTTAGCCTCGTTGTTTTCGACCCGTCTAGGAGCACGCCGTGACCGATACGTCGCAGGCCAACGTGACCTGGCTCACCCAGGAGGCGCACGACCGGCTGCGGCAGGAGCTGGAGGACCTGTCCTGCCCGGGCCGGGTCAGCTTCTTAGCCAAGATCGCTGCCGCCCGCGACGAGGGCGACCTCAAGGAGAACGGTTGCTACCACGCCGCCAAGGACGAGCAGGGCAAGCTCGAGGCGCGCATCCGCCAGCTGACCCAGCTGCTGCGCGATGCGCGCGTCGGTTAGGCACCGACGGCGGCCGGGATGGCCGGCCCCGGCATGGTGGTGGCCGTCCGCTTCGCCGGCGATCCCGGTACCGAGCGGTTCCTGATCGGCTCCCGGGAGGACCACGCGGCCGGCGATCTCGAGATCTACTCCGCCCAGTCGCCGCTGGGCAGGGCCCTCACCGGTCACCGGGTGGGCGAGACGGTGGAGTACCAGCTGCCGAGTGGGCAAACCATGGCCGTAGAGCTGCTCCAGGCCGAGCCGTACGCCGGCTGACCGCCGTACGCGGAGGGGGAGACTCCGATGAGCGAGACGCCGGGCCAGGACCCGTTTCCGGTCGAGGGGATCGACTACCTGCACTTCGCGGTCGGCAACGCACGTCAGGCGGCGCACTTCTACTCGACCGCGTTCGGCATGCGGGTCACCGCCTATCGCGGCCCAGAGACGGGGTTCCGCGACTACGCGGAGTACGTGCTGGAGTCGGGCTCGGCACGGTTCGTGCTGACCGGGGAGGTCCACGCCGGCACCAACGTGGGCGCCCATTTCTCCGCACACGGTGACGGCGTGGTCGACATCGCGCTACGGGTGCCGGACGCTGCCCGCGCCTACGAGCTG
>JBPCOX010000050.1:0-7162 GCA_050999825.1 Mycobacteriales bacterium | reverse complement strand
CAGTCAGCGGCTTCGCTGAACCACCCCTCGATCGTGGCGGTCTATGACACCGGGGAGGACGGGTCCGGCGGCACCTCCGTGTCCTACATCGTCATGGAGTACGTCGACGGGCGCACGCTTCGCGACGTCCTGGCGGAGGAACGGCGGATGATGCCGCGCCGGGCGCTGGAGGTGACCGCCGACATCTGCGCCGCCCTCGACTACAGCCACCGCAACGGGATCGTCCACCGCGACATCAAGCCCGGCAACGTCATGCTGACCCGTAACGGCGCCGTGAAGGTGATGGACTTCGGGATCGCCCGAGCGGTGACCGGCTCCGCGGCCACGATGACGCAGACCGCCGCGGTCATGGGTACGGCGCAGTACCTCTCCCCCGAGCAGGCGCGTGGCGAGCCGGTCGACGCCCGGAGCGACATCTACTCCACCGGCTGCCTCCTCTACGAGCTGCTGACCGGCCGGCCGCCGTTCACCGGCGACTCCCCCGTCTCGATCGCCTATCAGCACGTCCGAGAGGATCCGCTGCCTCCGACGCAGGTCGATCCGGACCTGCCAGCTGAGGTCGACGCCATCGTGCTCAAGGCGATGGCCAAGAACGCGGCCAACCGTTACCAGAGCGCGGCGGAGATGCGCGAGGACATCGAGCGCTTCCTGGCCGGGCAACCGGTCCGGGCGACGCCGCTGCTGCCCGAGGCACCGACCACCGTGCTGGCGGCTGGTGCCGGTGCTCCGGACGGCACCCTGCTGTTCCGCTCCCCCCCTCGCGAGGACCGCCGCGGCCGCGGGCTGGCCTTCCTCCTGCTCGCCCTCGCCCTCATCGCCCTGGTCGCTGCCGGCCTGCTGCTGGCTCGGGGCACCTTCGGTGGCGGCACCGGCGCCAAGATCGAGGTTCCCGACCTCGTCGGAAAGACGGCGGCCGAGGCGGCGAGCATCTTGACCTCCCGCGGTCTGGTGCTGGGCAAGACGTCCGAGGACTTCTCCACCGCGACCGTCGACACGGTGTTCGAGCAGGACCCCAAGTCGGGCGAGCAGCGGGGCAAGGGCGACAAGGTCGACATTCGCGTCTCCAAGGGCCCGCGGCCGCTGGTGGTGCCGAACCTGGTCGGACAGAACCAGGAGCAGGCGGCGGCGGCGCTGGTCCAGGCCGGCCTGGTGAGCGAACCGATCACGCCTCGCGACTCCGACCGGCCCGTCGGTGAGGTGCTGCAGACCAACCCCCCCGCCGGCACCGCGGTGGCGCCGGGCACCCACGTCGAGCTGGTCGTCTCCAAGGGGACGGTGGGGGTCCCGAACGTGGTCGGACTGTCGGAGACGGCTGCCCGGCGGGCGCTGACCGGCGCCGGGTTCAACGTGGCGGTGCGCCGGGTGGCGGACGGCAGCGTCATGCCCGGTAAGGTCCTCGACCAGGATCCCAAGCCGCCGGCCCGGCGCACCACCGGAACGACGGTCCGGATCGTCGTGGCCGTCAGGCCTGCCACCAGCCCCACGCCGTCCCCGTCGCCGTCCCCGTCGCCGTCCCCGTCGCCGTCGCCCACCAGCCCGCCGCCGTCGCCCACCAGCCCGCCGCCGACGCCCACCAGCCCGCCGCCGACGCCGTAGCGGATCAGGCCCGAAGGGCGGCCGGCACCCCCGCCGACCTCGCCAGCTTCTCCGCCAGTACGCCGAAGACCACCAGCCGTTGCCGGTCGGAGTAGCGCGGGTTGCAGGTCGTCAGCGTGAGCGTCACCGCCGTCGGCGCCCGGTTCGGAGCTCCCGGCACCGGCGCGATCACGGACACCGCGGTCGGGGCAACGATGCGGGAGCCGGTCACCCGGTAGGTGAGCCAGGAGTGGGCGGTCTCCAGCACCACGGCGTCGCCCGGCCGGAGCTCCCCAAGCCGGGCAAACGGCGCGCCGAAGGGGGTGCGGTGGCCGGCCACCGCGAAGTTGCCGACGCGACCGGGCATTGCCGTGCCCGGATAGTGCCCAGGGCCGTGCCGGAGGTCGGTCCTGCCCACCCCCTCGACGATCACTTCGACGTAGCCGCGCCCGAACCGTGGGACACGCAGGATCGCCACCCCGTCGCCGAGCGTCACCCGAGCCGACGTCGACGCCGGGCTCGGCTGCGGCCGCGCCCACTCCCCCTCCAGCGAGTGCCGCAGGATCGACTGGGCGCGGGCGGCGTACAGGTCGGTGCCCTGGAGCTGGTAGCCGACGACGACCAGCACGCCCACCCCCAGGGCGACCAGCAGCTGCCCGAGGCGACGAAGGGCGGTACGGCGGGCAGGCACCCGGTTACGCTAGCCGACGAGGCGTGGCAGGCCAGGGGCCGACCAGGTCGGCGCCTCGAGGAGGAGTGCCGTGCCCGAGTCCCGGATCCGGCGCAAGCCGGCCTACACCGCGCCGCCGAAGCGCTCGGCGAGCAAGAAGACCAGTGCGCCGTGGGTGGCGCCGGTGATGCTCACGTTGTTCCTGCTCGGGATCGCCTGGCTGGTCGTCTACTACATCTCCAACGGGGACCTGGCCGGCTTCCGCACGCTGGGCCCGTGGAACCTCGCCATCGGCTTCGGCCTGATCATCGCCGGCTTCGCGCTGTCCACGCAGTGGCGCTGAGAGGCGCTCCCGCCACATCGGCGTAAGCACACCGCTGTCATTTGCCCACAGCGGTTGTCCACACTGGGGACAACCGCTGGCCCGGGTCAGGCGGTGAGCGCGGCCGTCCGCAGCACCACGGTGGCGAGGATCACCACGCCGACCCCGGCGAGCGCGCCGAGCGCGGCCGGCGTACGCCTGGCTCGCGGCGCATAGGCGAAGGCCAGGGCCAGCACCGTTCCCGTGGCCAGACCACCCAGGTGCGCCCAGTAGCCGATCCCGGGGATCACGAAGCTGAGAACCAGGTTCAAGCCGATCAGGACGGTGACCGACCGGGTGTCGCCGCCCGCCCGCCGGGTGATCACCCACCAGGCCGCGAACAGCCCGAAGATCGCGCCGGAGGCGCCCTCGCCGGCCGAGAAGGGGCTGGTCAGCGCGTACGACGCCGCTGCACCGCCGAGCCCGCTCAACAGATAGAGGGCGACGTAGCGCCATCGGCCCAGCGCCTGCTCGACCGGGATGCCGACGAGGTAGAGCACGTAGAGGTTGAACGCGATGTGGAGCAGACCGACGTGCAGGAACATCGCAGTGACCAGCCGCCACCATTCGCCCTGGGCGATGGCGTAGTTGAACTCGGTGAACCGGTTCTCGAACCCCGGTACGGCGTACTGCAGCACGAAAGCGACAACGATCAAGGCGGCGAGAGCCAGCGTCACCCGGCCCTCGACCGCGGCCACCCGCCCACCGGCCAGGCTGCGCGGCTCGCGGCCGGTCCGCGCCCCCGCGGCGATGCAGTCGGGGCACTGGAACCCCACCGAGGCGCTGGTCATGCAGTCAGGACAGATCGGCCGCTCGCAGCGGGTGCACCGGACATAGGTCTCGCGGTCCCGATGCCGGAAGCAGGTCGGGACGGCCGCGCCGGTGGCTCGCTCGTCGGGCGCGGAGGGGCCGACGGGTGAGCTCACCTAGGAGGAACGCCGGTCGATGGCGACCGATTCCAGCCGGATCTCGGCGGCGGGGCGGTCCTGGCGGCCGGTTGGGGCGCCGACGATGGCGTCGACGACGTCCTGGCCCTGGGTCACCTCACCGAAGATCGTGTGCTTGCCGGTCAGCCACGCGGTCGGTGCGACCGTGATGAAGAACTGCGAGCCGTTCGTGCCAGGGCCCGCGTTGGCCATCGCGAGCAGGTACGGCTTCGTGAAGGCCAGCTCGGGATGGATCTCGTCGCGAAAGGTGTAGCCGGGCCCACCGGTGCCGGTCCCCATCGGGTCGCCGCCCTGGATCATGAAACCGGGGATGACGCGGTGGAAGAGCGTGCCGTCGTAGAGCTTGGACGTCGACTTCGCTCGGGTCCGCGGGTCGGTCCACTCGCGGTTGCCCTCGGCCAGCTCCACGAAGTTCGCCACGGTCTTGGGGGCATGGTCAGGGAACAGCCGCACCTCGATGTCGCCCATCGAGGTGCGGAGCGTCGCGTACGTCTCCTCTGACACGAACAGGCCTCTCCGGAATCGTCACGTCGAATGGCGCTCCCGGCCATCCTCGCACGGCGCCCGTCGCGGTCTGCTGGCCGGTGAGCGGTTGCCCCCGGCCGCGGCCGGGAACGGCTTGGCGCGACGCTATGCATCGCGGAGGTGCCCCATGTTCGGTCGCAAGAGCAAGGACGCAGTGCCGGTCGTCGACGAGCCGGCGCTCGAGGAGCTGGTCCTCGACGACCCGGTTCTCGACAGCTGGGCTCCGGAGGCCTCGGATCTCGACCCTCAGGCGCCGCAGGACCGGCTGCGCCGGCGGTACGCCCGCACGACGCGCCACCGCGTCGTTCCCGCGGTGGCGGGGGCCCGCGGCCGCATCGGGCCGGCCGTAGGTGAGGCTCGGGAGCGCATCCGTCCGGTCGTCGGCGAGGCCCGGGGACGGGTGGTCCCTGCCGTCTTCGGGGTCCGCGGAACGCTGCTCGACACGGTGGCTCCGGCAGTCGCCGGCGCGGTGACCACAGCCGTGACGGCGGCCCGCGAAGGCAGCCTGCCGACGAGAGCCGAGGCCCGGGGGCGCAGCGCGCTCGCCCTTGCGGCACTGCGCGGCGAGCTGCCGCAGGCCCGGCACCAGCGTCGGTGGCCGGTAGCCCTGCTGTGCCTGCTGGCCGGTGCCTCCGCTGGTGCGGCAGCCGGGCTGCTGGCCCGCCGGGCCTCCGGCCCTAGCGAGCCGACCTACATCCCGGCCACCTCGCCGCCGCGGTCGTCGGGGCCGGCGGCCACGGACGAGCCGGTGGAAGCCGGGTCGGACCTGGGCTGGCCGGAGCAGCTGGACGAGCCGCGAACCGGCGGCGGCTTCGGCGAGCCGGCTGCGGTCATGGACGACGCCACGGGCCCGGCCAGCGCCTTCCTCCCCGTGGATGAGGTGGACCTGACGCTGGCCGAGGACTCGAGCGAGACCCACAAGCCGACGCACTGAGCGCAACCCGAGGACTACGGCGTGAGCGCGTCTCAGCGCTCCGGGGTCCTTCCCCAGTGGAGACGAGGGGACTCGAACCCCTAACCCCCGCCTTGCAAAGGCGGTGCTCTGCCAGATTGAGCTACGCCCCCGGGTCCGGCCGGCTAGCGGAGGTCGACCGGTTTGGTGGCCTCCGCCCATAGGTCCTGCTCCGCGCGGCGCGTGCGGGTGCGCCGCAACGCCGTCATGGCTCCCATCAGCACGGTCACCATCAGCAGCAGCCTCTTCGACACCGATGCCCCTCGCGTAGGTCACCCAGCACGGACGTGGGCCTGGGAGGACTTGAACCTCCGGCCTCATCCTTATCAGGGATGCGCTCTAACCAGCTGAGCTACAGGCCCGGGTAGGGGCGCCACGCTACCTCACCCCCGGTCAGTCGCGTTCGGTCAGCGTGACCTCGATGCCACCAGCCACCTCGGCGCACAGGTTGTACAGGAAGGCGCCCAGCGTCGACAGGGCGGTGGACAGCAGGACGTTCACCGCCCCGATCAACGCCGCCCAGCCGAGGATGCGGCGGAAGGAGAACAGGTCGGCCAGACCGCCACCGGTCGAGCCGTTGCCCGAGTCGGTCAGCACCCCGAGCGTCTTCTGCAGGGACTCGAAAACTCCCATGAAGTTCAGCAGCGCGTAGAGCACCGAGACCGCGACCACCCAGACGATCAGCAGCGCGAGGGAGAACACGAAGGTGAACTTCAGCACCGACCACGGATCCACCCGCCGGATGGCCAACCGGGCGCGACGCGGGCCCCGGCGGGCACCCAGAACCGACTCGCCGCCGGCCGGCGCCACGGTGCGGGCGCGATAGGCCCGGTTGGCCGCAGGGGTGGTCGTGGTGGATGTCGCAGTCATCGCGGTGTCCTCCGGCCCGGCCATGGTCACGATGCGCCGCCGGTCCCGCCCGGCGCAGCGCCGTTGTCGGGCTCAGGTTCGTCCGCGTTGCGGGCGACCGCCACCAGCGACACCCCGTCGGGAAGGTGAATGAGCCGTACCCCCATCGTCTGGCGCTGCGCCCGGCGTACCTCGCGGGCCGTGGTGCGGATCACGCCGCCGTTGGAGGTGATGGCGTAGAGCTCCTCCTCGGGGCGCACGATCAAGGCTCCGACGAGCTGGCCGCGCCGGGCTACCACCTTGGCGGTGAGGACTCCCTTGCCGCCGCGTCCCTGGAGCGGGTACTCCACCATCTTCGTGCGCTTGGCGTAGCCGCCGTCGGTGGCCACCAGGACGTCGGCGTCGGGACGCACCACCATCATGGCCAGCAGCTCGTCCTCGAGCCCGAACCGCATGCCGATCACACCACTGGTCGCTCGGCCCATCGGCCGCAGGGCCTCGTCCGCGGCCGAGAACCGGATCGACTGCGCCTTGCGGCTGACCAGCAGCAGCTCGTCGTCCGCGGAGATCAGCGCGGCGCCGATCAGCTCGTCGTCCTCGCGAAGGTTGATCGCGATCAGCCCGCTCGACCGGGCGTTGTCGAAGTCGACCAGCGGCGACTTCTTGACCAGGCCGCGCTTGGTCGCGAGCACCAGGTAGGGGGCGACGCCATAGTGCGGGATGTCGATGACCTGGGCGATCTTCTCATCCGGCTGGAAGGCCAGGATGTTGGCGACGTGCTGGCCACGGGCGGTGCGCTGCTGCTCCGGCAGCTCGTGCGCCTTGGCGCGGTAGACCCGCCCCTTGTTCGTGAAGAACAGGATCCAGTCGTGGGTCGTCGTGACGAAGAAGTGCTCGACGATGTCGTCCTGCTTGAGCTGGGCACCCTGGACGCCCTTGCCGCCCCGCCGCTGTGAGCGGTAGAGGTCGGTCTTGGTCCGCTTGGCATAGCCGCCGCGGGTGATGGTGACCACCACATCCTCGCGAGCGATCAGGTCCTCCATGGACATGTCGCCCTCGTACGGGATGAGCCTCGTACGTCGCTCGTCGCCGTAGCGCTCGACCACCTCGGCAAGCTCGTCGCGGATGATCCCGCGCTGGCGCTCGGGCCGGTCGAGGATCTCGTTGAGGTCGGCGATGCGCGACTGCAGCTCGTTGAACTCGTCGGTGATGCGCTGGCGCTCGAGCGCCGCCAGCCGGCGCAGCTGCATGTCGAGGATCGCGGTGGCCTGGACCTCGTCGAT
>JBPCOX010000039.1:0-9508 GCA_050999825.1 Mycobacteriales bacterium | reverse complement strand
GCTCGTCCAGTTCGCCGACATCAAGATTGGTCTCGCCCGGAGCGACTCGCTGGCCAAGTCCGGACCGGCGTACGACGGCCTGCAGACCCTGAAACGCGGCGGCGTGCCCACCGGAGTGCTGACGCCGATCGAGATCCTGGTCCGTGGCGGCGACCCCGAGGCGGTGGCCGCCAAGGCCGGCGGCGTGCCCGGGATCCTGACGGCCGTTGCGCCGGAAGGGCCGGTCTGGCGTAAAGCCGGCAGCGCCGTGGTGCTCGCGGTCCCGCGTGAGGAGACGGTGGCCGGCAGCAGCGTGGAGGTCGTGAAGCGGGTGCGTAGCGTGCTCGCCGGCGAACCCGGGGTGGTGGGTCAGTCGGGCTACGGGCCGCTGCAGATCGACTACCTCAAGGCGGTCTACGGCAACTTCCCGATCGCACTGGCCATCATCGCGGTGCTCACCTTCGTGCTGCTGGCGCGTGCTTTCCGATCTCTGCTGCTGCCGCTCAAGGCCGTGCTGCTGAACCTGATCTCGGTGGCGGCGACCTTCGGCGCGATGGTGCTGTTCTGGCAGAACGGCCACGGGTCGGGGGCCGTGTTCAACATCGCCGCGACCGGTGCCCTCACGTTCTGGCTGCCGGTCATGGTCTTCGCGTTCCTCTACGGCCTCTCGATGGACTACGAGGTCTTCATCCTGGCCCGGATGCGTGAGGAGTACGACGTCAGCCGCTCCACCGACACCGCGGTGATCGAGGGTCTGGGCCGGACCGGCCGGTTGGTGACCAGCGCGGCGTTGATCTTGTTCCTCGCGTTCATCTCGCTGGCATCCGGCCCGTCGACCGACGTCAAGGTGCTCGCCACCGGGCTCGGCGTCGGCATCCTGCTCGACGCAACCGTCGTACGGGCGCTGCTGGTGCCGGCGCTGGTCTCGCTGTTCGGCCGCTGGAACTGGTGGCTGCCGCCGTGGGCCGCCCGAATCCTGCGGGTGCCGCCGTCACCGGCGCTGGCCGAGCCACCACGGCCGCGGGACGCCGTACCGGTCGGTGCGGGACGCTCCGGCTGAGCGGGGTACCTCGCTGAACGACCACTTCTGCACACGACCATGCCCCCGGGCTTCCCGGCGCAGGCGGCGTGAGCGCTGAAGCGGTCGCCCGGCACCCGGGTTGTGTGCGGGAGTGGTGCGATCGTCTCCCCGGGGCCGCGACGTCCGCGGGACGCCGTACCGGTCGGTGCGGGACGCTCCGGCTGAGAGAGCTACCTCGCTGAACGACCACTCCTGCACACAACCATGCCCCCGGGCCTCCCGGCGCAGGCGGCGTTAGCGCTGAAGCGGTCGCCCGGCACCCGGGTTGTGTGCAGGAGTGGTGCGATCGTCTCACTGGGGCAGTGCCGGACGCGCGGTCTGCGGCCGTGTCAGCGGGCGAGCGGGGCGCCGAGCGAGCGGCGTGGCGCCGTGCGCGACTCGGCCTCTGGCGTGACCGGCTCGGCGAGCGCCGCGAGGGCCGTCGCCACGAACACCCGTACGCCGGCCGCGATCGACCGCTCGTCCACGTCGAACGTGCCGCGGTGCAGGTCACCGGCCGCGGCATTCGGTCCACGGGTGCCGAGGCGGCCGAGCGCCCCTGGCACGGTCTCGAGGTACCAGGCGAAGTCCTCGCCGCCCAGGCTCTGCTCGGTGGAGACCACCGATCCCGGTCCGAGCGCGGACTCGGCGGCCCGGGCCATCAAGGCGGCGCAGCCCTCTTCGTTGACCACCGGCGGGACGCCGCGACGGTAGGAGAGCTCCAGCTTCACCCCGGTCGGCGCCGCGACCGCCTCGACCAGCTCCTTGAGCAGCTCAGGCGCGCAGGCCCACACCTCGTGGTCGAGAACGCGCACCGTGCCACGCGCGAGCCCGCTCTGCGGGATGACGTTGGGCGCCGTGCCGGCGGCCACCTGCCCCCAGACCAGGCTCATGCCGGCGCGCGGGTCGACCCGGCGCGAGAGCAGCGCAGGGACCCGGGTGACGATCTCGCCGAGCGCGAAGACGACGTCGGCGCTCAGGTGTGGCCGGGCCGTGTGCCCACCCGAACCGGTCACCAGGACCTCGATCTGGTCGGCCGCCGCCGTGATAGGCCCGGCCAGCACGCCGAGCTGCCCGACCTGGGCCTTGGGATCGCAGTGCAGGGCGAAGATGCTGCGTACGCCGTCCAGCCCGCCGGCGTTGACGACGTCCAGAGCACCACCGGGGGTCTGCTCCTCCGCCGGCTGGAAGAGCAGCCGTACCCGCCCCGGCAGGCTGCCGGCGCGCGACATCTCGGCTAGCGCCAGGCCGGCGCCGAGCAGCGCCGTCGTGTGGACGTCATGGCCGCAGGCGTGCGAGACACCGTCGACGGTGGACCGGTAGGGCACGTCCTTCTCGTCCAGCAGCGGCAGCGCGTCGAGGTCGGCGCGCAGCGCGACCGGCGGGCCGTCCCCGTCGCCGACGTCGCAGATCAGGCCGGTGCCGCCGGGCAGCGTCCGCGGCGCCAGGCCGGCCGCCTCGAGCCGCGAGCCGACCAGCGCAGTGGTCGCGTACTCCGCCCGCCCCAGCTCCGGGTGCGCGTGCAGCTGCCGGCGTACGGCGATCAGGTCCGGCTCGGCCGCTGACAGGTAGGCGTTGAGCAAGGCGTGGTGGTTCACCCCGCCGACTCCGGCAGCGCCACCGGCTCCTGCGGCTGCGGTATCCCAACCGCCGGCGCCGTGACGGTCGGCTTGTCCGTGCGCATCTCCTCGATGAGGGAGTCCACGACGGCCTTGAGGTCCCCGTCGTGGGCATCGGCCACGGCCCGCTGGCGCTGGTAGCTCGCGCCGGTCTCCAGCATGGTCCGAACGTCGGCCAGTTCGCCCGGGCAGTTGAGCCGCTCGGCGATCGGCATCAGCTCGTCGACCAGCTCGACGATGGCGTCACGCACGGGCATCGTCGCACCGCGGTCGTCGGTGATGACGTCGGCCTCGAGCCCGTAGCGGGCGGCCCGCCACTTGTTCTCGCGGATCACCCAGCCCTTGGGCATCGGCAGCGTGTAGCCGCGGTCGAACTGGGTGTTGAGCTGGTCGACCAGGCACTGGCTCAGCGCGGCTATGGCGCCGATCTCGGTCAGCGTGGGCAGCCCGTCGCAGATCCGCAGCTCGACGGTGCCGAAGCCCGGGTGCGGGCGGATGTCCCACCAGACCTCACGGACCGACTGGATCGTCTTGGCCGTGATCAGGGTGGCCATGAACTCCTCGAACTCGTTCCAGCCGGAGAGCTGGTAGGGCAGCCCAGCGGTCGGCAGACCCTCGAACACCTTGCTGCGGCTCGACGCGAGCCCGGTGTCGGTGCCGATCCAGTAGGGGCTCGAGGCCGAGAGCGCGAGGAAGTGCGGGACGTACGCCGTGAGCGCGTTGACGATCGGAATGACCTTCTCCGGCGAACGCACGCCGACGTGGACGTGGATGCCGAAGATCTGCAGCCGGCGCGCCAACCACTGCATCTGCTCCACCAGGGCCGCGTAGCGGGGGTTGGGCGAGATCTCCTGGGTGACCCAGTCGGTGATCGGGTGGGTGCCCGAGCACATGACCCCGAGGTCGCGCCGGGCGGCCGCCTCGGACACTGTGCCGAGGGTCTCAGCGAGGTCCGCCTTCGCCTCCGCCACCGTCGTACAGACGCCGGTGATCACCTCGACACAGGACTCGAGCAGCTCGTGCTTCGCCTTGGGGTGCTCGCCGCCGTAGGGCTTGCTCAGCTCGTCGAGGATGTCGGTGGCGCCGCTTCGTAGCTCGCGGGTCTCGAGGTCCACCAGCTCGACCTCCCACTCCACTCCCAGGCTGGAGCGGGGGGAGGAGGCGAACGGGATCTGCAACCGGTCCTCCTGCGCGTTATGGACAACCTCGCAAGAGTAGTCGCTGCACCCGGCTGGCTGGCCTCGGCGCCGGACCCGCCAGCCGGTCGATAAGGCGGGGCGCACCGGCTTCCCTCCTTGTCGATGTGACACATTGGCCGTTGGCTCCCGTGAACACTTTCAACTGTGGACGGTCAAGGGGGCGTGGTGACGGAGGATGCGGTGCCCGCCGGAGCCGACGGGAGCGGCAGCCGGCTCAACGCCACCGCTGCCGCGCTGCTGGGCTTCCTCCATGCCGGTGACCAGAGCGGTTACGACCTGGCCGGCGTCGCCCAACAGGTGATCGGGGACTTCTGGACCGTCACCCGCAGCCAGGTCTACCGCGAGCTGGCCGCGCTGGCCGAGCGCCGGCTGGTCGAGGAGGGCGAGCGGGGGCCTCGCTCCCGCCGGCCCTACCGGATCACGTCAGCCGGCCGAGCCGCCTTTGCGGAGTGGATCGCCCGCCCGCCGGGAACCGAGCAGATCCGCTATCCGCTGCTGCTCACGCTGTCCTTCGGCGAATGGCTGGGATCGGATCGGCTACTGGAGCTCGTAGCCGATCATCGCCGGCTGCACGAGGATCGCCTGGCCGGTTACCTCACGGCGGCTGCCGGACGGGCTGATGAGCTGGGCCCCTATCACCTGGCCACACTGACCTTCGGGATCCACTACGAGCGAGCGGTGCTCGCCTGGATGGACGACGTACCGCAGATCCTGGCGCCGGCCCGTGCACCCTGACGTCGGCAGCAGTGACGTTAGATCAGGTCGCCACGGGCATTTCTGACCAGCCCGGCGACGACGACCAGGCCTGCACAGAGCGCGTAGACGGCCGCGGCTGCCCAGAACGGGAGCAGCTGGGCGGAGGGGCCTCCTCCGCCGGAGACGCCTCCGCTCAAGGCGATGCCGAGCGCGGTCAGGCTGAACCGGCCGTACGCCGGCACCAACGCCGCCAGGGTGGGGTCGAGAATCGCCAGGTAGACGAAGACCGCCACTGCCGCGGCGACCTGGTTGCGGGCCAGCGCTCCGACGCCGGCTCCCAGCGCCGCAGATCCGGCCGTGTAGGCGATCGCCCCCAGGTAGATGGCGGCGAACTGGGCCGCCGACACCTCCAGAGCGATCCCCTTCGCAGCGAGCCACGGCAACGAGATGGCTGTGGCCAGCGCCGCGGCCGCCACCCCGAGCAGCAGGCCCCAGATGCCGAGGCTCGCCACCTGGGCGAGATAGGCCGGCGTCCGCCGCGGGGTGGCCAATGCCGACGCGACGATCGTCCGGTGCCGGTGCTCGCCGGCCGTGCTCACCACGCCCGCCAGGATGGCGACCAGGCCGCCGGTCCCGGCGAAGGACGCCAGCGAGCGCACATCGTCCCCCGGGCGCACCTCCGCGAGGGCAAGGGTGAGCACCACGCCGAAGGAGACCGCGGCCAGGGCCGCGCCGAACAGCCACCAGGAGCTCGGTGTGCCGCGCATCTTGAGCAGCTCGCCACGGACCAGACGCCACCTCATCGCGCGACCTCCCCTTCCGCTTCGTCGGTGAGCTGCAGGAAGACGTCCTCCAGGCCTGACCGACCGGCGGTCAGCTCGTCCAGCCCGGCCTGCCGCACCAGCCGGCCGCCCGCGACGACGACCACGTCGTCGGCGATCTCAGCCATCTCGGCGAGCAGGTGGCTGGAGACCAGCACCGTCCGGCCCTCGGCCGCCAGCGTCCGCAGCAGTCCCCGGAGCCATCGGGTGCCCCGGGGGTCCAGACCGTTCTGCGGCTCGTCGAGAACCAGATGGGCGGGATCGCCGAGCAGCGCGGCCGCGATGCTCAGCCGCTGCCGCATCCCGAGCGAGTAGTGCCGCACCCGGCGGTCCGCGACACCGGACAGCTCGACCAGGCCCAACACCTCGTCCGGCCGGCCAGGCGGTAGACCGGCGGCGAGCGCCAGCGCCCGCAGGTGCGTCCGAGCAGTGCGCCCCGGATGGAACGTGCTCTCCTCGACAACGGCGCCCGTCGTGCCGAGCGGGTCCTCGAGGTCGGCGTACCGGACGCCGTCGAAGGTCGCCGTGCCGGAGGTGGCCCCGGCAAGCCCGAGCAGTATGCGCAGCGTCGTGGTCTTGCCGGCACCGTTCGGGCCGAGGAGCGCTGTGACCCTTCCCGGTCGCGCCGTGAAGCTGAGCCCGTCGAGGGCGAGCGTCGTACCAAATCGCTTGGCAAGTGCGTCGACGACGATCATGGATTCCTCCGTTGGCTCGAGATTCGGTCGAGGAGCGCCTGCAGCGCCGCGAGCTCGCCGTAGAAGGCCTGCCGTCCCGCCGGCGTCGCCTGCACCCACGTCCGCGGACGGCGGCCCTCGAACTCCTTCGCGATGGAGACGTAGCCGGCCGCCTCGAGGACCTGCAGATGCCTGGACAGGTTGCCGTCGGAGAGCTCTAGGGAGTTCCGCAGGAAGGTGAAGTCGGCGCGGCGGGCCTCGGCGAGCACCGCCAGGATGCCCAGGCGGACCCGCTGGTGGACCACCTCGTCGAGGGCCGAGGTCGGATGGGTCACGCCCGGCCCGCTCGTTCCATCCGGAAGGCGAGCCCGGTCAGGAGGAAGGTGACGCCGTAGACGACAGCGAGCAGCGTCGCCGCGTCAGCGGGCGCCGTGCCGGCCACCGCCACACCGAGGGCCGTGACGGCAAGCGCTGCGGCGACGCCGCCGAGCAGCGGGCTCCCCTCGATTTTGGCGAACAGCAGATAACCGGCCGAGACGAACAGCGGTGGCCCCACTGCCGAGAGCGTCTCCGCACCGAGAGCACCGCCCAAGGCGCCAGAGCCGAAGGCCCCCAGGACGATGACCGCCACCGCGAGCAGTGCCGGACGCGTCGGCATCTCCAGCCCGACTCGCCGCTCGCGCTGTCGATAGAACAGGCTCGTCGCCACCGAGCCTACGGGCGCGGCCACGAGCCAGTAGGCGCCGAGTGCTTCGGCGCCTACCCGCCAGCTGACCAGGCCGCTCAACAACGTGAGGGAGCCGAACAGCACGAGCGGAAACCACAGCGCGCCCAGGGTTCGTCGGGTCCTACGGCGAACCCGCGCGACCTGGTCGAGCAGATCGACGGCGTCCTGCTGCTGCATGTCACTCCCCGCCCATCCCGTGTCTGTCCCTAGCACTTTGTACTGCAAAGTGCTTGGTCGTGTCAAGGACTTTGTCTTCGCCTAGACATCCGCCCGGGTGGCGCCGGGTCGGGGCGCTAGGGTCGCCCGACGTGGGACTCCCCGCCGACCTGGCCCCCCGCTGCCGCGGCGATCGATCCTTGTGGCGTCTGCTCCCAGGTATCGCGACGATCGGCGAGTGCAGCTCACAATGATCGATCGCCTGCGCACGGGCGAGGCGGCGGCGGCACTCGCGGCGGCCACCGGAGTGGATCGGCACGACGTCGCGGTGGTGCTCGGCTCGGGCTGGGTGCCGGCGGCGGATGCGCTGGGCCGGCCGGCGGCCGAGCTGGCGGTGACGGACCTGCCCGGATTCCTGCCGCCGGCGGTGGCCGGGCACGCGGGGCGGGTGCGCTCGGTCGAGGTGAGCGGTCGCCGGGTGCTCGTGCTGCTCGGACGTACGCACCTGTACGAGGGCCGCGGCGTCGAGGCCGTCGTGCACGGCGTACGGACTGCGGTGGCGGCCGGCTGCCGGACCGTGGTCCTGACCAACGCGGCCGGCGGCCTTCGGCCCGGCCTGTCCGTCGGCCAGCCGGTGCTGATCGCCGATCATCTCAACCTCACCGGCCGCTCCCCGCTGGTCGGCCCGGAGTTCGTCGACCTGACCGACCTGTACGCCGCCCGGCTGCGCGGGCTGGCGCGCGAGGTGGACCCATCTCTCGAGGAGGGGGTGTACGCCGCCCTGCCGGGCCCGCACTACGAGACGCCGGCCGAGATCCGGATGCTGCACACCCTCGGCGCTGATCTCGTCGGCATGTCCACCGCGCTGGAGGCGATCGCGGCGCGCGCGGCGGGCGCGGAGATCCTCGCCGTCTCGCTGGTCACCAACTTGGCCGCCGGCCTGACCGGGGCGCCGCTCGACCACGCCGAGGTGCTCGCGGCCGGCGCGGCGGCGGCGGGTCGGATGGGTGGCCTGCTGGCCGAGGTGATCCGGCGGCTGTGAGCGGGTGGGTGCTGGTCACCGGCGCGGCCGGGACGATCGGGTCGATGCTGCGGGCCGGGCTGCCAGCGTACGGCTGGCGGCTGCGCCTGGTCGACACCGCGCCGATGGAGCCGGCGAGTTCCCGAGAGGAGCTGGTCGCGGCCGACATCCGGGACCCGGGGGCCCTCGCGGCCGCGATGGACGGCGTGGACGCCGTCGTCCACCTCGCCGGGATACCGACCGAGGCGCCGTTCCCGGAACTGCTGGCGACGAACATCGCGGGAACCTACGAGGTCTTCGAGGCCGCCCGGCGGGCCGGCGTACGGCGGCTCGTCTTCGCGAGCAGCAACCATGCGGTCGGGTTCACCCCGAGGGCCGAGCTGGTCGGGGTCGACGTACCGCCGCGCCCGGACACCTACTACGGCGTCACCAAGGTCTTCGGCGAGGCCCTCGGGCGGCTCTACGTCGACCGGTACGGGCTGCAGGTCGCAGCGCTCCGTATCGGGACCTGTCGCGACCGCCCGGTCGCCCCTCGGCACCTGTCCACCTGGCTCAGCCCCGGTGACATGGTGCGGCTGGCGCATGCCTGCCTGAGCGCCCCGGACCTGACCTACGCCGTCGTCTACGGCACCTCGGCCAACACCCGTCGCTGGTGGGACCTCGAACCGGGTCGCGCGCTGGGCTACTCCCCGGAGGACGACGCGGAGACCTACGCCGCAGATGTGCTGGCGGGCCGGCCACCGCCGGATCCGGACAGCCCCGAGGAGCGTTACGTCGGCGGCGAGTTCGCCGGCCCCGACTACGACGTCTCGTGAGCGGGGAACTGCTCGAGCGGGCGACGGCGTGGCTGGCCGAGGATCCCGACCCCGACACCCGCGCGGAGCTGGCGAATCTGATCGACATGAATGACGTCGCCGCGGTCGCGGAGCGGTTCGCCGGCCGGCTGGAGTTCGGCACCGCCGGCCTGCGGGGCGCACTCGGCGCCGGCCCCATGCGGATGAACCGGGCCGTCGTTCGCAGGACGACGGCCGGGCTGGCCGCATACCTGCACGCGTCTGGGGAGACCGGGCCGGTCGTGGTCGGGTACGACGCCCGGCACCGGAGCGACGTCTTCGCCGAGGACGTCGCCGCAGTGCTCTCCGGGACCGGGCTGACCGCCCTCGTGCTGCCGCGGCCGCTGCCCACGCCGGTGCTGGCCTTCGCGGTGCGGCACCTGCAGGCGTGCGCAGGTGTCATGGTCACCGCCAGCCACAACCCGCCCGAGGACAACGGCTACAAGGTCTACCTCGGCGACGGCGCCCAGATCGTGCCGCCGGCGGACGCCGAGATCTCGGCCGCCATCGACGCGGTCGGCCCGCTGGCCGGCGTACCGCTGGCCGAGACCTGGCAACGGCTGGGCGAGGAGGTGCTGGCGGCCTACCTCGACGCGGTCGCGGCGCTGTCACTGGTGCCCGACCGTGATGTGCGGGTGGCCTACACGCCGCTGCACGGCGTGGGTCGCGACGTCGTGCTCGCGGCCTTTGCCCGGGCGGGGTTCCCGCCGCCGGAGGTGGTGG
>JBPCOX010000285.1:0-3448 GCA_050999825.1 Mycobacteriales bacterium | reverse complement strand
TCGGCCGATGCTGTTCTTCGCCTACGACCTGGAGGCCTATCGCGACACGCTGCGCGGCCTCTACCTCGACTTCGAGGAATGGGCGCCGGGGCCGGTGCTGCGGACCAGCGAGGACCTCCTGTCGGCGTTGCGGACCGCCGAGGACGACCGGGACCGGTACGCCGACCGCTACGCGCGGTTCCTCGAACGGTTCTGCGCGTTGGAGGACGGCTCCGCGGCGGCGCGGGTGGTCGACTCTGTCTTCGGTGGCTGAGCGCCGCCGTGGATAGTGCACAGCCGTGAAGCTGTCGATCCTGATGCCGGTCTTCAACGAGGCCGCGACCGTCGCCGCCGCGATCAAGAGGGTGCTCGACGTCCACTACCCGTGCGACGTGGAGCTCGTGATCGTCGACGACGGGAGCTCCGACGACACCCGCGGCATCGTCGCCGGCGTCTGCGACCCCCGGGTCGTCCAGGTCGCCCATCCGGCCAACCGCGGCAAGGGCGCTGCGATCCGGACCGCGGCGCAGCTGGCGACCGGCGACTACCTGGTGAGCTGCGACGCCGACCTGGAGTACGCGCCGGAGGAGATCCCGGTGCTGCTCGCGCCCGTGCTCGCCGGAGCGGCGACGGTTGTCTACGGCACCCGATCGTTCGGCAGCCACACCGCCTACTCCTTCTGGTACGTGGTGGGCAACAAGGCCGTGACCATGTGGGCGAACCTGCTCTTCAATGCCTGGATCTCCGACCTCGAGACCTGCTTCAAGCTGATGCCGCTCGAGCTCTACCGCGACCTCGACGTGCGTTCGGCCGGGTTCGGGATGGAGGCAGAGGTGACCGGCAAGCTGCTGGGCCGGGGGATCCGCCCGTACGAGGTCCCGATCAGCTACCGGGCCCGCAGCCGGGCGGAGGGCAAGAAGCTCACCTGGCGGGACGGCGCCGAAGCTCTGTGGATCCTCACCCGGCTCCGCGTGCGGCCAGCGCACCGCCGACGCAGGTAGGCTCAGATCAGCCGACAGTTACGCGCCCGCTGCCACTCCTGAGGAGAAGAGCTGACCAGGGCCATCCTCCTGGCCACGGCGCCGAGCTGCGGCGGCGGCCCGGCCGCCGTACTCCACGCCGGAAGTGCGACCGTGCTCGGTCGGCTGATCGCGCACCTGTCCGAGCTCGGTGTCCTCGACGCTGACGTGATCACGCGGCCGCACTGGGCGCAGAGCGTCGCGGACGCCGTCCAAAGCGCGTCCATGCCCGTCGCCGTGCGCGTCAGTCGCGCTCCTTCGGAGGACCTCGCCACGATCGCCGAGATCGCCGCGGTGGCGTCGGGGCGCCTCGTGCTGGTGGCGGCTGACATCCTCACCTCCCGCGAGGGGCTCGCCGGGCTGCTGGCCGACCCCCGGATCGTGTCCGGCATCCTGTCGACGGCGCGCTCGGACCTCGCGTTCCCGACGGTCCCCACCCGGGCCGACCGGGGACGTGTTCTCAGCGCCGGCTCTCCGTACCACGCCGTGCACGATGCCAACGGCTGGTTTCTCGAAGTCATCAAGGTGGACCGGAGAGACCGGGAGGCCCTCGTCCGAGCCGCCCGCGAGCTCGCCCTGCTCACCGCGGACCCGCCGCCGCGGTGGCGCGAGCAGTTCGACCGGAGCCGACGGAGCGGCTCGCCCGAGCGGTCGGAGCCAGTACCGCAGGACGTGCTGCCGCTGGTGCTGGTCGGGCTGATCCGCTCCGGGGTGCACGCCGGCAGCAGCTATCTACGCGGGCTGCCGTGGGCGCGCCCCCGGACTGAGGCCGAGGCCGCCGCGGGCGTCGAGGCGATGTCCCGGTGCGACGAGGACCGGATGCTGCTGGACTCCGCGGTCAAGGGCAGGGACGGCTTCTTCACGACGTTCCTGGTCAGCCCGTACTCCAAGTACCTCGCGCGGTGGGCGGCCCGGCACGGGTGGACGCCCAACGGCGTGACGACGCTGTCGCTCGCGATCGGGATCGCGGCGGCGGGCTGCTTCGCGGTCGGCAACCGTGCCGGCCTGGTGGCGGGGGCGATCCTGCTGCAGGCGGCCTTCACCGCCGACTGCGTCGACGGCCAGCTGGCCCGCTACACGCGGCGGTTCTCCAAGCTCGGCGCGTGGCTGGACTCGATGTTCGACCGCGGCAAGGAATACGTCGTCTACGCGGGGCTCGCGTTGGGAGCGAGCCGTGGCTTCGGCGACGATGTCTGGGTGTTTGCCGCGGCGGCGCTGACACTGCAGACCGCCCGGCACATGATCGACTTCGGCTACGCCGTGAGCCAGCACGACGTCCTGGACTCGGTTCCGCTGCTGCCGCTCGACCAGGCCGACGACCGGGTGCCCGACGTCCGGCGGGGTCGCGGGCCGGTGACCGCGGCGGCCGGCCCAGGAGTTGGCGCGGCCGGCGCGGCCGGCGTGTCGTCCGCCCAGCCGGGCGCCGTCGCGGTGGCGGCCCGGACCGCCGTGCCACCCGGTCGTCGGCCGACGGCGGCGGTGCACGGGGTCGCTCGCGCCGGCATGACGGCGTCGGACCTGTTGCAGGCCCGGCCGTGGATGCGCTGGTGCAAGAAGATCCTGGTGCTGCCGATCGGTGAGCGGTTCGCCCTCATCTCGGTCACCGCGGCCGTCTCGACGCCCAGGACGACGTTCGTTGCGCTGCTGGCGTGGGGGTCGGTGGCAATGCTCTACGGAACCACGGGCAAGATCCTCCGATCGGTGGCCGAATGAGCGAGATCGCGGCGTACCGGGACGACGGGCCGCTGGCCGTCCTGCTCGGGCGGCGGGTCGGGACGGGGCTTCCGGCCAGCGGGCTTGCCCTAACCGTCGCCGGCATCGTGCCACTGGCGGCTGTGGCCACATCGGCCGCGTCGTCGCGGATCGCGACGGGTGCTGCGGTGGGCTGGTTGGTCCTCGCCGCCGGAGCCGCCGCAGGTCGCCCGGCCGGCCGGCTCGGGTGGCTGCAGCCGCCGCTGCTGCGCGCCGTCGAGTACGCCCTGCTGCTGTGGCTGGCCGTGCACACCGCCGGCGCGCCGGCCGCCGCGGCCTTCGCTCTGCTGGGGGTTCTCGCCTTCCACCACTACGAGACCGTCTACCGGCTCCGCCACCAGCGGCTGGCTCCACCCCGCTGGCTGCGCGCCAGCGGTGGCGGCTGGGAGCTGCGCCTCCTCGCCGCCTACGCGCTGCTGCTCGCCGGCGTGCTCGGCCGCGGGCTGGTCGTCGCGGCCGTCGTACTCGCGGTGCTCTACGCCGGTGAGAGCATCGCCAGCTGGCTGCGCTTCAACGCGGCGGCGCGGCCGGCTCTCTACGAGGATCGCGAGGACGAGGAGCAATGATCGGTCTGGTGCTCGCGGCGGGTGCCGGCCGGCGGCTGCAACCGCTCACCGACGCGCTGCCCAAGACCCTGCTGCCGGTCGCCGGCGAGGACACGATCCTGCACCTGGCGCTGGCGAACCTGCGTCACGCCG
>JBPCOX010000242.1:0-9005 GCA_050999825.1 Mycobacteriales bacterium | reverse complement strand
AGTCACCCGCGCGCTCGCGACGCACACCTCCGGGTCGCCCAGCGGGACGTCCTCGATCGGCAGGCCGGGGAAGAAGGGGCGACCGCCGCCCATGACGACCGGCACCAGGTCGATCGCCACGACGTCGAGCAGCCCGAGCTGCAGGCACTGGGCGGCGATCGTCCCGGCGGTGACTGCGACGGTCCTGGGGCCCGCGATCTCCTGGGCGCGGGCGAGGGCCGCCGCCACGCCGTCGGTCACGAACTCGAAGGGCGCGTCCGGGTGGTTCCGCACCCACTCCGTCGGCACGCGGTGGGTGACCACGACGACCGGCGCGTCCATCGTGTGGCGCCCGCCCCAGCCGTCGACGAAGTCGAAGAGTGTCCGGCCACAGACGATCGCGCCGAGACCCGCGGCCCACTCCCGCCAGTAGGCGGCGCTAGCCGGCGTGAGGTGGAAGGTCAGGCCGGACGTGGCGGTCGTGAACTCCACGTCACCGGCCTCGTACCAGTCGAACAGCTGTCCGATGCTGTTATCCGCCTTGGCGACGTAGCCGTCCAGCGACATCGACGCCTGCGCGACCACTGTTCCCATGATGTTTCCCTCCTCGGCCCGAGCCGGTCGGCTCACGAGGGGTCAGACCGCCGCCGGGCACAGTACTCATCGGCTCAGGAGAAGGGCGGTCAGCTTTCGGCGGCGACGCTGAGCCGACCGGCGTCCGCCAGGCACGGGCGACGACTCCTCTTTCTCTCAGAGCGGTCAGCGGGACGACGACGCGCGTCGACGCGGTGTGCCGCGACGGGATCGTGGGGTACATGGTGATCGACCCTGGACTGACTTCGCGGGCCGGCGCGAGGATGAACTGTCCGGTCTAGCCAAGGAGCGACTCGATGCACGCGACTGGCGTCACAACAAATCTCTCGGTCGGTGATCTAGACGAAGCTCGCGACTTCTACGTGGGCTTTCTCGGTCTCAGCGTCGAAGGATTCAACCTAGGTTGGGTCGTCAACCTCCAGTCTCCTGACGGCCGCGCGGTCGTGCAGCTAGTGACTCGGGACGCAACTTCACCGGTCGACTCAGTGATCTCTGTTCATGTCGGCGATGAGGTGGAGGCCGCGTATAAGGAGGCGCAGCGACGCGGCTTTGAGATTGTTCATCCGCTGACTGCGGAAACGTGGGGGGTGCGCAGGTTCCTTGTCCGTGCGCCAGACGGCAACGTCGTGAACATTGTCAGCCACAAAGACGAAGACGGCTAACAACCGCTGGCCGCGCCGCGCGGGTCATGCAGAGGTCCATGGAACGTCACCTTGCCGAACAGCCCCGCCGAGGTCACCGCCGGCAGCCACACCTTGCTGCGCAAGTTCTTGCGGGAGATCGGCGTGCCGGCCGCGCTCGTGAGCCAGTTCATGGCCATGATCAACGATCATGACGGAGCTGCTCGACCGTCGTCGCTCGCCCGTCAGCGGTGAGGGTAGTCGGCGGACCGCAACTGCGCGCGAGTCGGCTCTAGCCGTCGCCCGCCGTCACGCCACGGCGCCAGGACCCGCCCGCTCGTCGACGGGTCGTCCCGCAGCGCACGTCAGTCGGCACCGTCGTACCCGCAGGGGAGTGCCGACGCGGTCGGGCGCCTCGGCGACAGGGTGGGCGACGATCCCACTGCGGCACCTCGTCTGGGGAGACAGCAGTCGTCTCGATCTTCTTACCCTGGGTCGCTACTAGACGCCCTCAGCCGCAGCCAACCCAGCCGCTCGTCCAGTTCACCCCGGCGTGGCCGCCCGCGTACGCAACGCAGGTGTGCCTAGCCGGGCGGCGCACGGGGCCGGCGTAGTACTTGTACTGGCCCTTGTCGTACATCCAGTTGCGGCGGCCGTCAACGAAGAGCCAGGCCTCCGTGCTGGTCGGAGTGCCGACCTTCGTGGTCTTGATTGTGACGACGCAGTTGTACCCGCTGCTTGGCGCGTACAGGAGGTGGATGCGGGCCTTCCCACCGAGGTCGTGGGTTGCGACGCTGACGGTGTAGCTGGAGCCGCACACCTCGCGGGCGGTGTAGGGGTTGGCGCCGGCTTGGGCAGGCGCGGCCCCGATCAGGGACGCCGTCACGGCACTTGCGGCAACCGCGGCCACCGTCGCCGTACGCCTTGACACGAGCAGCAGCTTGCCGGTCGTCGTGGGTCCGTGAACGGGCATCCGTCCTCCTAGCTGAGCGCCGATCCTCCCGGCGTGCGATCTATCCCCTTGTCGCGAGCGGACGCTACACTCACTAGCACGACCGCGGAGGAACATCCGCCAGAACCCTGTTTGCCAGCCGCTCGAGTATTGCGGCGACCTGGCTGCTGTTCTGGCAGGCCGGGTTTGAGCAATAGGTGCCGATCGCGGCATTCTGTCGGGCAGCAGCCCGCCTCCGCACCGGTGCACACGCCTTTTGGCGCCAACACTGCCGCTACCTGCTCGGCGCAACCGCAGCTCCGGAACCCGACCCGCGCCGACGTCCTCCTCGCCGGCCTGGCCGCCGACCAGGTGCGCCATTGGCTCCACGCCGAGCACCGCGAGCTCGCCAACCTCGCCGACGGCCTGTCCGGAATCGCCCTAGCCCTCGCCCGGCCGGCTCCTCAGCCCGTCTGAACCCGTCCAGCCAGACGTTCGGCAGCTGGGACGGGAGTAGCCGCCGCCCGAAGGTGTTGAGAAACGCTGTCACACGCCGGTCGTCCCGTCCACGAGCTCCCGCAGCAGGTCGGCGTGCCCGTTGTGGCGGGCGTATTCAGCGATCATGTGAACGTAGACCAGCCGCAGCGAGTAAGCCTCGTTATCCAGCGTGAACGTGTCGTTGAACGCCATGCCCGCGACAGCGGCGTCGGCGCGCCTGCACTCCTCATCGAACCTGGCGAAGTCGCCCTCGGCAAGCGCTGGGTCCAGATCGTCGAAGTCGGCATTCTTGCCCTTGGCTGGGTCGTACATCGGGGCCACGGGCTCACCGGCGGCTCGTTGCCGAAACCAGATGCGCTCCACCTTGGCCATGTGACGGACCAGCCCGAGCAGCGACAGGTTCGACGGTGGCACCGCCCGCTCGGCCAGCTGGTCCCCGGTCAGGCCGGCGCAGATGTTCAGCAGAGTGCTCCGCTGCCACCCAAGAAACCCCTCCAGGATGGGCCGGTCGTCCCCAACGAGTGGCCCATCCGCGGCTACCGGGGGCCTCGGTGCTGTCCACGTCATGGCACCAGAGTGCCCGGTCGTGTCGTTGCCTCGCTGCCCGGTGTCGCCAATCAGGTGCGGATCTGCGCGACTCCCGGTCAGCCGACTGGGACCGCTGACGCCGTAACCGGGGCAAGACGCTCCCACACGCGGTGCATGCCTACCGCCGCCACCAGCTGGTCCGCGAACGAGGCGTCGGCCTGCTTGCTGCGCAGCACCCCGGGCGCAGCGGTATCGATACCCGCTGCCTGCAGCACAGACTCTCCGTCCCCCCAGGCGCCGAGCGTCTTGCAGTGTCGAAAGGCCTCCTGCAGCAGCACGGTGAGCCTGACCTCCCGCAGGTCGGGAGCGCCGGCGGCGACGACGACGGCGTCGTACTCGATCGACCGAGTGGTCAGCAGTGTCCGCTCGACGATCACCTTGGTGGAGCCGGAGCCCAGCACCCCGCCGACGGGAGCGATGACCCGTAGGACGGCGCCCTGCGCCTCGATGGCCTTGCGCAGCGCCGCCACCCCGGCCAGATCCGCCTTGGGTCCGGCGACGACGCCGATGACGCGGCCGGCGATCGGCCCCGGCGAGGTGACCAGCTGGCTGAGCGCCGCGGACGGCGTGACGTCGGTCGCCGGCTGTCCCGCCGGAGCCGGGAGGCCGAGGCCCGCGGCCACCTGCCCGCACAGATCCGCGTCGATCTTCGAGAGGTTGACGAGCATCCGCTCTCGAATCGATTGCTCGTAGCACTTGCCGAGCTCGAACGTGTAGGCCTCGACGATGTGGGTCCTCTCGATCGGGCTCATGCTGGCCCAGAACATCGTCGCCTGGGAAAAGTGGTCGTCGAAGGAGACCGGCTTGCCGCGTACCTTCTCGCCGTTCACGGCGGTGGGGAGCGTCACGTAGCCGCCTTCGTCATCGCCGGCCGGGAGCGGACGACAGTCATCGAGCTTGTTCGGCAGGTACGGCGTCACGCCCTGGTGTACGGCCGTCTGGTGCATGCCGTCGCGCAGGTTGTCGTTCACCGGGGCGTGCGGCCGGTTGATCGGCAGCTGCGGGAAGTTGGGGCCGCCGAGGCGGCTCAGCTGGGTGTCGAGGTAGGAGAACATCCGGGCGGCCATCAGCGGGTCGTTGGTGACCTGGATGCCGGGCACGAGGTTCGCCGTGCAGAAGGCGACCTGCTCGGTCTCCGCGAAGTAGTTCGTGGGGTTGCGGTCCAAAGTGAGCTTGCCGACCCGCTGTACCGGCGCCAGCTCCTCCGGCACGAGCTTGGTCGGATCAAGCAGGTCGATGCCCTGGAACGTTTCGTCCTCGGTGTCGGGCAACAGCTGGAGGCCGAGCTCGAACTCGAGCGGTACGCCGGCCTCGATCCCGTCGGCCATGTCGCGGCGGTGGAAGTCGGGGTCGGTGCCCGCCGCCAGCTGCGCCTCCTCCCACACCAGGGAGTGCACCCCGGCGAGCGGCTTCCAGTGGAACTTGGCGAGAGAGGTCCGGCCCTCGGCGTCGACCAGCCGGAACGTGTGGATGCCGAAGCCCTCCATCGTCCGGAACGACCGCGGGATCCCGCGATCCGACATCGCCCAGATCACCTGGTGCATCGACTCCGTGTGCAGGGACACGAAGTCCCAGAACGTGTCGTGCGCGGTCTGCGCCTGCGGAATCTCCCGGTCCGGGTGCGGCTTGGCCGCGTGGACGAGGTCGGGGAACTTGATGCCGTCCTGGATGAAGAAGATCGGCATGTTGTTGCCCACCAGGTCGAAGTTCCCCTCCTCTGTGTAGAACTTGACCGCGAAGCCGCGTACGTCGCGCGCGGTGTCGGCGGCTCCGCGAGACCCCAGTACGGTCGAGAACCGCACGAAGACGGGCGTCTCGCGACCCTTCTCGGCGAGGAAGCCCGCCTTGGTCGCGGCCGCCGCGCTGCCGTAGGCGCGGAACGTGCCATGCGCCGCGGCGCCGCGGGCGTGCACCGCGCGCTCCGGAATGCGCTCATGGTCGAAGTGCGTGATCTTCTCGCGGAGATGGAAGTCCTCGAGCAGCGTGGGACCCCGCCGGCCCGCCTTCAGCGAGTGGTCGGTGTCTGGCAGCCGGACGCCTTGGGCCGTCGTGAGGCGGTCGCCACCCTGGGCGCGCGGGTCTGACGGCAGCAGCCGGGACGGCTCCTTGTTGCCGGTGGGGCTGACCGACTCGGGGGCGGACTGGTCGGGCTTGCGCTTCGGGGGCATGGGAGCGTTCCTTCGCTGAAGGGGGGGTGTCGCGGCGGCCCTACCCCACATCCCGGGTCCCAAGCCGCCGGCCCAGTCCCATCCATGGAGCCGATCTCGCTCCGGGGCGCGGAACCTTGGCCGAACACCGGCGGCGCTGGCGTAGGTCGAGAATGCGCCATGAGCTTCGAGGGGCAAGTCGTGATCGTGACCGGTGCAGCGAGCGGCTTGGGCGCTCAGATCGCGCGCAGCTTCGCGCAGCAGCGAGCGACCGTTGAGCTGCTCGATCGCGACGGTCCTGCCGCAGCGGCGACGGCCGCGGACATAGCCGGCGGCGTCACCCGCGCGCGGGTGGTCGACGTACGCGACCACGCGGGAGTCTCGACGGTTCTCGAGGCGATCCGGGCAGAGCGGGGCCGGCTGGACGTCCTCGTGAACTGCGCCGGCATCCGGGAGATCGCCGGGGCGCTGGAGCTCACGCCCGAGGAGTGGCAGCGGGTCATCGATGTCAACCTCGGCGGCGCGTTCAACTGTGCCCAGGCGGCGGCCCGCATCATGGCCACTGCGGGTCGTGGCTCGATCGTCAACGTCTCGTCGACGTCGGGTCTTTCGGCAGATCCTTCCCGGGTGGCGTACTGCGCGAGCAAGGCAGGCATTCTGGGGCTGACGCGCTCCCTGGCCATGGACCTCGGCCGCCACGGGGTGCGCGTGAACGCCGTCTGCCCCGGCCTGACCCGCACCCCGCTCACCGAGAGCTACTTCGCCGACCAGGACTTCGTCGCCGGGCTCGAGCAGGTGGTTCCGCTGGGCCGGGCGGCCGACCCGCGCGACATCGCAGACGTGGTCCTCTTCCTCGCCGGCGACGGCGCTCGTCATGTGTCGGGGGTGGCCCTGCCGGTGGACGGGGGGTTCCTCGCGGGCAAGTCCTGGGAGACGGCCGCGGGCAGCGCGTTCTCTGCCCCGTCGTCGACTCCCGTCTCCGACTGAGCCGGGCCAACGGAGGCGGGCGGCTGTCGGCGGCCCCACTGGCCACGGTGGACGACCTCCTGCACCGGTCGCCGATCTGCGGCGAAGCGGGGATCCTGGGGTTCCAGATCCGCCCGGTGGCCGACGGTCACGGCGCCGATGGGTGCGTACTCCGCAGGCACCCCGAACTCGGCCTTGAACGGTCCGATGTCGTCCGGCATGATCGCGAAGAAGCAGGCGCCAAGCCCCTGGTCCACCGCCGTCAGCAGCATCATCAGAGCCGCCATCCCGGTGTCGATGAACCAGTACGGTGCGGCCCAGCGAGCCTCGGACCGGTCCTCCCAGCCCTTGTCGGGCTGCGCGTAGCGGTCGAGATAGGCCGCCTTGTGGGCAAGCGGTACGACGACCAGAGGTGCGTCCTGCATGGTCGGCGTCTGCTCCACCCGCATCGGCACGAACTGCCAGAACCTCGCCCGGTCCCGGGGATCGGTCAGTGCCAGGAAGGCCCAGCCTTGCGCGAAGCCGCCCGAGGGTGCTCGCAAGGCGCTGGCGAGCACGCGCTCGATGACCTCCGGCGGCAGCGGCTTGGCCGAGTAGTGCCGGATCATGCGGCGCCGACGGATCACCTCGGAGAACTCCATGCGCGAACGGTAAGCCGGGCGCGGCCAACGGTGCTGGCCCAGGGCAGGATGCGGGCCGTGAACCCGGTCGACCCCCTCGGCTGCTCCTGCGACGATCCGCACGCCCCTCTCCCGATCCGGTTGGCCGCCCGGGTGGTGGTGCTGGACCCCGACGACCGCGTCCTGCTGATGCGCTACGACGACGCCCCGCCAAACGGGCCGCACTGGTCGACACCGGGCGGCGGCCTGGAATCCGGCGAGGACCACCCGACGGCCGCGCTCCGGGAGCTCATCGAGGAGACCGGCTGGGTCGACGTACGGCTGCTGGGAGAGATCGGTTCGGGCGATGTGACGATGGAGTACGACGGGCAGCTGGTGCAGCAGCGCGAGCGCCTCTATCTGGCGAGGACCGATGTGGCCCGCCGCCCCGTGGTCGACGTTGCCGCGATGCACACCATCGACCGCATCGCCGCTTGGCGCTGGTGGACTCTGGGCGAGCTCCGGACGACGACCGAAGTCGTGTGGCCGACCGGTCTCGCGGAGCTGATCAGCAGAGCGGGCGCCTAGCTGGCAACGGGGGCAACGCCGAAGCGGCGATGCGGCGCAGCAGCGTCGGCGTCCAGTGGTCGCCGTACGCCGTCTGCAGCTCCGGTCGCCGCCAGTCGGCGCCCGTCACCAGGCCCCGGCACCGGGCAGCGCCGCATCGACAGGCCATCTCCCACCGCTCCACGCCGGTGTGCGTCGCGTAGTCGATCGTGAGCTCGTCACCCGCCGCGACCGCCCGCCGCGTGACGATGGTCGTCGCGTCGACGTGCCAGAGGTTCGGGTCGCAAGAGTGGTTGCCATGACGCAGCGGGGAGGCCGGGTCGATGAGCAGGTGCCTGCCATCGTCGACGGTCAGGCTGCTGTACGGCGGCGTCAGCGCGGACAGGGCAGCGTCGTCGATCAGGCGCCCGCCGAGCCGCTCGACCACCTCGCCTTCGCCAAGTGGCTCCTGGGCGAACAGTCCCAGCCCCTCGATGGTCGAGCGGCGTACCTCCACCCGGGGGCGGAGCCAGCACCCAGGCGGGATGGGCAACTGCACGATCGCCGTCCTACCGAGTGACCGAGGGTTCGGAGAGCACCAGCGGCTCCGGAGCGGCGGCGACGCTCGGCTCGGGGCGGGAGCGGTGCCTGACGCCGTCGATGGCGAGTACGACGAGAGCCACCCAGACGAGGGCGAACCCCGCGAGCCGGCTCGCCGGCATCGGCTCGTGCCGCACCAGGACGCCGGTCAGGAACTGCAGCACCGGCGCGACGTACTGCAGCAGCCCCAGCGTCGAGAGCGGCAGCCGACGGGCCGCGCCGGCGAAGAAGAGCAGCGGTACGGCGGTGACCACGCCGGCCGTCATCAGCAGCAGGTCGTGGCCGGTGCCGTGGCCACGCCAGGTCAGCGTTCCCTGGCCGGCCAGGACGGCGAGGACCACGATGGCCGGGATCGCGAGCACCCCGCTCTCGACGAGGAGTCCCTCCGCGGCACCGACGGCGACCCGCTTCTTGACGTAGCCGTAGGTGCCGAAGCTGCCGGCCAGCAGCAGCGCGAGCCATGGCGGTCGCCCGTAGTCCACCGCCAGGACCACCACCGCGAGCGTCCCCACTCCGATGGCGTACCACTGCACGCGGCGCAGCCGCTCGTGCAGCAGCACCACGCCGAGGGCGACCGTGACCAGCGGGTTGATGAAGTACCCGAGCGAGGTCTCGACCACGTGCTCGTGATTGACGCCCCAGATGTAACCGCCCCAGTTGACCGCGATGACCGTCCCGGCCAGCGCCAGCCGGGTGGCAGCGCCGCGGTTCAGGTCGCGCAGACCACCGAGGCGCCGGCGAGCCGCCAGCGCGGCGGCCACGACGACGGCCGACCACAGGATCCGGTGGGCGAGGATCTCGAGCGCGCTGGCCGGCTCGAGCAGGGGCCAGTAGAGCGGGAACAGCCCCCAGAGCAGGTACGCCGCGACGCCGTAGCCCAGCCCGCGCCGTTCTCGGTCCACCGCCCGACCGTATGTCACGGCGCGTCGGCATCGCC
>JBPCOX010000191.1:0-7212 GCA_050999825.1 Mycobacteriales bacterium | reverse complement strand
GCGCTCCACTCGGTCTCCTTGTCCTCGAGCGCATGCGGGGCGTGGTCGGTGGCGACGGCGTCGAGAGTTCCGTCCGCCAGCGCGTCGCGCAGCGCCTCGACGTCCTCCGCGGTCCGCAGCGGCGGGTTGACCTTGTAGACCGGGTCGTACGTCGCCGCCAGCTCGTCGGTGAGGAGCAGGTGGTGCGGCGTCACCTCCGCCGTGACCCGCCATCCCTTGCCCTTGGCCCACCGCAGGATCTCCACCGACCCCGCCGTCGACACATGGCAGACGTGCAGGCGGGAGCCGACGTGCGCGGCCAGCAGGCAGTCCCGCGCGATGATCGACTCCTCCGCCACCGCAGGCCAGCCGGCCAGTCCCAGGCGGGCGGAGTGCACGCCCTCGTTCATCTGGGCACCCTCGGTCAGGCGCGGCTCCTGTGCATGCTGGGCGATCACTCCGTCGAAGGCCTTGACGTACTCAAGCGCGCGGCGCATGAGCACGGCGTCGTCCACGCAGCGGCCGTCGTCGGAGAACATCCGCACCCGCGCCGCGGAGTCGGCCATCGCCCCGAGCTCGGCCAGCTTCTGGCCGGCCAGCCCGACCGTCACCGCGCCCACCGGGTGGACGTCGCAGTTCCCCGCCTCCTGGCCCAGCCGCCAGACCTGCTCGACCACGCCGGCCACATCGGCCACCGGGTCGGTGTTGGCCATCGCGTGTACGGCGGTGAAGCCGCCGAGCGCCGCCGCCCGGGTGCCGGAGGCCACGGTCTCGGCGTCCTCACGACCAGGCTCCCGCAGGTGGGTGTGCAGGTCGACCAGGCCGGGCAGCGCGACCAGGCCGTCGGCCTCCAGCACCCGCACGTCGGCACCGTCGTCGAGCCGGCCGCCCGACTCAGCAATGATGCCGCCCGAGAGCCGCAGGTCGGTCGGGGGTCCGCCCAGCGGGGCGGCTCCGCGGATCAGCCAGTCGCTCACCCGACCGCCCCCGGCACCTCGGTCGTCCCGCCCAGGAGCAGGTAGAGAACCGCCATCCGCACGCTGACCCCGTTGGCCACCTGCTCGACAATCGTCGAGCGCACCGAGTCCGCCACGTCGGCGGCGATCTCCATGCCCCGGTTCATCGGCCCGGGGTGCATGACGATCGCCTCGTCCGGCAGCAGCGCCATCCGCGCGGCGTCCAGGCCGTAGCGCCGGCTGTACTCCCGCGCGCTCGGAAAGAACGCCGCGTTCATCCGCTCCCGCTGGACGCGCAGCATCATCACCACGTCGCTCTTGGGCAGCACGCCGTCCAGCGAGTAGCTCACCTCGACCGGCCAGTCGTCCACGCCTACCGGCAGCAGCGTCGGCGGCGCCACCACGGTGACCGCAGCCCCGAGCCGCTCGAGCAGCAGCACGTTCGAGCGGGCCACCCGGCTGTGCAGCACGTCGCCCACGATGGCGACCCGCACCCCCTCGAGCCGGCCCAGCCGGCGGCGCATGGTGAAGGCGTCGAGCAGCGCCTGGGTCGGGTGCTCGTGGGTGCCGTCGCCGGCGTTGATAACGCTGCCGGAGATCCAGCTGGCCAGCCGGTGCGGCGCCCCGGACGCCCAGTGACGGACCACCACGGCGTCCGCGCCCATGGCTTCGAGGGTCAGCGCGGTGTCCTTGAGGCTCTCCCCCTTGGAAACGCTCGAGCCCTTGGCCGAGAAGTTGATCACGTCGGCGGAAAGCCGCTTGGCGGCAACCTCGAAGGACGTTCGGGTGCGGGTGGAGTCCTCGAAGAACAGGTTGACGACGGTGCGGCCACGCAATGTGGGCAGCTTCTTGATCGGCCGGTCCGCCACCCGAGCCAGCTGCTCCGCGGTGTCGAGAACGAGCAACGCCTCGTCGCGGCTGAGGTCGGTGGCCGAGAGCAGGTGCCGCTTCACTCGGCCGACTCCGCCCGGCTGGAGTCGGCGGGACCGAGCAGGACCGCGTCCCGACCATCGTTCTCCGCCAGCAGCACGTGGACGGTCTGCCGCAACGACGTGGGGAGATTCTTGCCGACGTAGTCGGCCTTGATCGGCAGCTCCCGATGCCCCCGGTCGACCAGCACCGCGAGCTGCACCGCCCGCGGCCGGCCCAGGTCGGACAGCGCGTCGAGGGCGGCCCGGACTGTCCGGCCGGAGAACAGCACGTCGTCGGCGAGAACGACCAGCTTGCCGTCCACGCCGTCGGCCGGCAGGTCGGTGTCGGCCAGCGCGCGTACGCCGCGCAGCCGCAGGTCGTCGCGGTACATCGTGATGTCGAGAGAGCCGACGGGCACCGGGCGGCCCTCCACCGAGCTCATCCGGGCGGCCAGCCGGTGCGCCACCGTCGTACCACGCGTCGGGATGCCGACCACGACGACGTCGGTGCCGCCGCGGGTGCGCTCGAGCACCTCGTGCGCGATCCGGGTGAGTGCCCGGGCTACATCGGTCGCGTCGAGGACCGGACGGGCGGCAGCGGGATCACCGGGAACCGGTCGTCGTCCGGCACCCGCGGGCCCCGTGGGAGCTGGTTCGGCCGTACTCATACCCGTCGGACCTCCTTCCCCGCCTCACCGGACGGGCCTTAAAGGACGTCGATGCGCCTGCCGGCGCGGGCCCACCGTAGCAGCCTGGATCGCCCCCGACGGTCTCCCAGCCGCCCGCACACCCCGGTGGCCTCGTTCGCCGTTGTGGTGGGCCGCCTGCTCCGCACGCGCGCCGAAGTGCGGCCGAATGGCGCCTTGACCCTCCGTAACTTGCCGAATACGGTTACAGAGCGTAATCAATCCCCCCATCCACCTGATGCCGCAGAGGACGACCCATGACCGAGTACGCAAAGGCTCTCGGGGCGCGGCTGCGCGCCATCCGGACGCAGCAGGGTCTGTCTCTGCACGGTGTCGAGGAGAAGTCCCGCGGCCGCTGGAAGGCGGTCGTGGTCGGGTCCTACGAACGGGGCGACCGGGCGGTGACCGTGCAGCGGCTGGCCGAGCTGGCAGAGTTCTACGGCGTACCGGTGGCGGAGCTGTTGCCCGACGGCGGGCCGAACGGTGCCGCCGAGCCCGCGCCCCGGCTGGTTATCGACCTCGAGCAGCTCGGCACCGTGCCGGCGGAGCGGGCCGGGCCGTTGGCGCGGTACGCCGCGACGATCCAGAGCCAGCGTGGCGACTACAACGGGCGGGTGCTCTCCATCCGGGCGGAGGACCTGCGGTCACTCGCGGTTATCTACGACGAGAGCCCCAGCCTGCTCACCGAGCAGCTGATCGGCTGGGGAGTCCTCTCCCCCGACGCCCGTCGAGCCGTCGAGGCCACCGTCTGAGCCGGGCTCTCGCTCCGGCCGCAGCTCGAGCAGGCGGGCGAGCAGTCCGTTGACGAACGCCGGCGAGTTGTCGGTGGACAGCACGCCGGCCAGCGTGACCGCCTCGTTGATGGCGACGGCGTCGGGGACGTCCGGACACCACAGCAGCTCGTAGGCGCCAAGCCGCAGCACGATGCGGTCCACGGTCGGCATCCGGGCCACCGTCCATCCTTGCGCGTAGCGCCCGAGCAGCTCGTCGATCTCGCCCCGATGGGCGACCACGCCCTGCACCAGCTCGACCGCGTACTCGGGGACCGAGGGGTCGGCGCGGGCGAGCCAGTCCGCCAGCGTGCCTACCGGGTCGGTGCCGCGCAGCTCCGACTCGAAGAGGATGTCGACCGCTCGCTTACGCGCCTTGGACCGCGCCGGCACGCGCGCAGCCTAGGAGTTGACCCGGCCGAGGTAGCGGCCGTCGCGGGTGTCGACGCGCACCTTCTCGCCGGGGACGATGAACAGCGGTACGGCGACGCTGGCGCCGGTCTCGAGCCGGGCCGGCTTGGTGCCGCCGGTGGACCGGTCTCCCTGGACGCCCGGATCGGTCTCGGCGATGACCAGCTCCACCGAGGCGGGCAGCTCTACCGACAACGGCGTGGCCTCGTGCATGGTGACGGTGGCCGACATGTTCTCCAGCAGGTAGTCGGCGGTGCCGCCGACGGTCTGCGCCGGCACGTGCTGCTGTTCGTAGGTCTCGGTGTCCATGAAGACGAAGTCGCCGCCGTCGCGGTAGAGATAGCTCATCTCCCGCTTCTCGACGACCGCAACGTCGACCCGGACGCCGGCGTTGAACGTCTTGTCGACGACCTTGCCGGTGCGAACGTTCTTCAGCGTGGTACGGACGAAGGCGCCGCCCTTGCCCGGCTTGACGTGCTGGAACTCCACGACGTTCCACAGCTGGCCGTCGAGGTCGAGCGTCATGCCGTTCTTCAGATCGTTTGTGGTCGCCACAGCGCGTGCGTCTCCTGCCGGACCTGGCCGGTCGGTAGCAACTCGTCGGGATCGCCGCCGACTCTACTCGCTGGGCCCTCGACGATGATCGGCCGCCAAGACGGCGTCGGCCACCTCGGCCGGGCTGCAGCCGTCGGTGTCCACGATGACGCCGGCGACCTGCGCGTAGAGCGGCTCCCGCTCCCTGAGCAGCCCCAACAGCTGCGCCCGCGGACTGCCCAGCGCGGCCGGGCGGTCGCGGGCCAGGCCGAGCCGGCGTACGGCGTCGGGCAGGCCCACCTTGAGGAACACGACGTGCCGGCCGCGTAGCAGCCCGCGGGTCGCCGGATCGAGCACCGCTCCGCCGCCCACGGCGAGGACCCCGTCGTGCTCGCGCAGCGAGCGGCGCACGGCCTCGCGCTCCAGCTTCCGGAACTGGTCCTCGCCGTCGGTCACGAAGATGTCGGCCACCGCGGCACCGGCGGTGGCCTCCACGTCAGCGTCGGTGTCGCGGAAGGCGACCCGCAGCCGCTCGGCCACCAGCGTCCCGACCGTCGTCTTGCCGGAACCCGGCGGGCCCACCAGGACCAGCACCGGGCCGCGGGACGAGCGCACCCGTCAAACCTACGACGCCGCACCGCTCCTAGCGCTCAGCGCAGCACCTGCTGGCCGGCACAGAGCTTGAACGCCTCGGTGCCGTCGACGAAGCCGGCGCAGCTGCCCGTGATCGACTCCAGAGTGAACCGGGTCTCGAAGGTCTGCCCCACAGACGGGTCGGTCTCGACGCCGTCCACCAGGACGTGGGCGTAGTGGGTGTTGCCGCGGGACCAGGTGTGCACCAGCGCAAAGGTGGTGCTTCCGCTCGACCCGGCGGAGCCGGTCGTGCCGGTCCCGCCGGTCGGGCCCGTGGGGGTCGTTCCCGTCCCGGTCGTCCCGGTGCCGCTCGTGGTGCCGGTGCCGGCAGTGGTGCCGGTGCCGCTCGTGGTGCCGGTGCCGCCCGTGGTGCCGGTGCCGCTCGTGGTGCCGGTGCCGCCCGTGGTGCCGGTGCCGGCCGTGGTGCCCGTGCCGGCCGTGCCCAGCGAACCGCTGCCGCTCGGAGCTGCGGGGACATACAGCGGCAGGAACGGGTTTCGGCCGACCAGACCCGTCGGCGGAGCTGCTCCCGGGGCCGGCTGAGCCGGCGTAGCGGGGACGCTCGCGGTCGGTGCCGGGGACGGCCGGCGGACCCCGGCCACCGGTCCGGAGGCTGGCTCGGCTGCGGAGCCCGCCAGCAGCAGGTAGGCGCCGACGAGCAAGAAGGCCAGGACCGCCAGGGCTGCGAGGAGAAGTAGCCGGCGGCGGCCGTCCGGCTCCGGCGGTGGCTCCGGGACCGGCTCTGCGGAGGATACGGCCGCGGGAAAGGCGGTCGAGGTCACGGTCAAGGTCCTATCCGCCCGCCGTCGAGGGAGCTACCGGAGTCGGCGCGGCCGGGCGCGCGGCGCTGAGGAAGACCCGGCCAGTGAGGCTGGCCGTCAGTGAGCCGCTCGACAGGCCGCCGGCCTGGCCGGTGGTGGTGGCTGCCGCGCCCGCGCCAGGCGCCACGGACAGCTGCCCGACCAGGAATGATCGCGGCAGGTCCTCGAGGTTGGTCGGGAACTGTTCGAGCTGGAAGAACCCACCGGTGACCTGCACGGTGACCGGGATGGCCAGCAGCTGCCCCGCCCCGGTCGCGGTCGCGCCGCCGGTCGGCGCCGGTACGCCGCCGGGTCCGGTCGCGGCCACCGCCGTCGGCTGGCCGGGCGCGAGCGAGACCAGCGTGACACCGGCGGCGTCGGCGGCCTCACGTAACCGCACGATCAGCGCCGGCAGGGCCGGGTCGCCCGGGATCTTGCCCGCCAGCCGCGCCAGCCGAGCCCGCTGCCGGGGCAGGTCCCGGGCCCGGAGGGTCAGCGCCGCGACCTGGGCCCGCAGGGTGTCATTGGCGCGGGCCTGCGCGGTGGCCTGCTCGCGGAGCCCCGCGGCGTCGGAACGCTTCGGGGAGACCAGGAGGAACCAACCCGCCGCCAGCACCGCGAACACCGCCACCGCGGCCAGGAGGGACCACTGCCGGAGCCTGCTCACCTCAGGCTCCCGGCAGTCGGTCGAAGCGATGCGACAGGGCCGCCGCGGTGATGGTCACGGACGAGGAGAACGTGACGGTCCGTCGCACGCCGGTCGAGGACACCGTGGAGTTGGAGAAGTACGGGTCGGCGTACCCCTTCTGCCGGGCCAGCGACTTGAGCCAGCGAGCAACGTCGTCGTGGGAGAAGGCGGTGCCGGCCGCGGTCATGGCGCCGATGCCGGGCGTCGCGATGGGGTTGCCGCCCGCCCCGGGAGGCGCGGCCGCTCCTGAGGAGGCCCCCGACGCGGTGGCGGCGGTGAGGTTCACCGTGATGTTCGTGAGCCACACGTTCTTCGGGATGGTGAGGCTCAGGTCGTTGAGGTAGTGCGACCACTGCACCTCGCCGCCCATCGCCGTCCGCAGCTGCGTCTCGCCGCCGGCGACCTGTGCATAGACCTGCCGTACGCCGCCGAGCTTGGCGAGCCGGGCCTGCAGCTGCGTCTGCTGCGCCTGCGTCTCGTCGACCCGGCGCTGCGCCGAGCTCACCGTGCCGAGCGCCAGGACCAGCAGCAGGACCACGATGGCGAGCGCGGCCAGGACCGCCCCGCCCAGCCCGTACTGCACCCGGCGGAACCGACGGATCTCGACGATCTCGGGCGGGAGCAGGTTGACCCGGGGGATCGAGGGGCCGCGCAGCTCCGTTCCTTGCGCGGTCCGACGCCGGAGGGCGAGACTCACGATGCCATCCCCAGGGCCAGCCCGACCGGCACGCTGGCGACCGACGAGACCGAGTGCAGCTGCTCCGCGGACAGGCCGGTCTTGCCCACCCGCATGCGCTCCAGCTGCGAGGCCGACTCGATCGGCAGCCGGGTGGCCCCCGCCACC
>JBPCOX010000187.1:0-10173 GCA_050999825.1 Mycobacteriales bacterium | reverse complement strand
GCGAGCCACCCCTGGCCGCCACCACCTCCACGACGTCGAGCCCCGCCGGCAGCGCCTCGTCGAGGGCGCTCCGCAGCTCCTCGGGGTCGACGACCGAGGTCACGGCGATCTCGAGGTACTCCGCCTCACTGGCCACCCCGGTCGGCGAGGCACCGACGTAGGAGATCTTCGGGTGCGGCGAGAAGCCGGCCGAGTAGGCCATCGGTACGCTGGCCCGGCGCAGCGCCCGCTCGAACGCCCGCTGGAAGTCACGGTGGCTGGTGAAGCGCAGCCGGCCCCGCTTGGCGTAGTGGATGCGCAGCCGTTGCACCGCAGGAGGTGGCGGTGGGCCGGCGGGTGTGCGGGCGGGCACGTCAGCCGCCGCCCACCGGCCGTCGCTCCAGCACGCCGGCGTACTCGGCGTAGCCGCTTCGGCGGTAGAAGTCGAACGAGCGCTCGCTCGGATGCACGCTGAGGTAGTCGAGGCCCAGCTCCGCGGCCGAGTCGTGCAGCGCCTCGAGCAGCGCGGTGCCGACGCCTCGACCGCGGAGCTCCGGCACGACGTAGGAGTTCTGCACCAGGCCGGCCCGGCGCTCCCACACACCCGGCCCTGGGACCCGGTCGATGACCGCCAGCCACATGGTGCCGGCCACCACTGCGTCGACCTCGGCGAGGAAGGCGAGATGGCGATCCGCACGCGTCCGCCACCACTGCGCGAAGCGGGTGCGGAACTCCTCCCACGCCAGGCCGGCCTCGCCGCCCTCGTCCACCCGCCAGCGCCAGCGCAGCCGGGCCAGCTCGTCGGCATCGGCCAGCTCCGCCCGGCGTACCGCCGAAGTCATCGCGGAGTCAGTGGCAGCAGCTTGACGCCGGTCGGACCTACCTGGATCTCTGTTCCCATGCCCGGGCACACGCCGCAGTCGTAACAGGGGGTCCAACGACAGTCCTCGACCTCACCGCCGGAGCGCGCGTCCTGCCAGTCCTCCCAGAGCCACTCCTTGTCCAGGCCCGCGTCGAGGTGGTCCCAGGGCAGCACCTCGTTGTGGCTGCGCTCGCGGGTGGTGTACCCGTCGACGTCGACACCGCCGTCGGCCGCGGCCTTTCTCCATCGCTCGTAGGAGAAGTGCTCGCTCCAGCCGTCGAAACGGCCGCCGTCCTCCCAGACCCGGCGTACGACGGCGCCGACCCGGCGGTCGCCGCGGGAGAGCAGTCCCTCCACGATGCCCGGCCTGCCGTCGTGGTAGCGGTAGCCGATCGAGCGGTCGCGGCCGATCGCGTCCCGAAGCAGCCGCAGCCGCCGGTCGGTGGTCTCGGCGTCGAGCTGGGCCGCCCACTGGAACGGTGTGTGTGGCTTGGGGACGAACCCACCGATCGAGACCGTGCAGCGGATGTCGCGGTGTCCACTCGCCTCCCGGCCCGCGCGCACGACCTCCTTGGCCAGCCGCGCGATCGCCAGCACGTCCTCGTCGGTCTCGGTGGGCAGCCCGCACATGAAGTAGAGCTTGACCTGCCGCCAACCACCGGCGTACGCGGTGGTGACGGTCCGGATGAGGTCCTCCTCGGTGACCATCTTGTTGATCACCTTGCGGATCCGCTCGGAGCCGCCCTCCGGCGCGAACGTCAGCCCGGACCGGCGGCCGTTGCGCGACAGCTCGTTGGCGAGCGTGACGTTGAACGCGTCGACCCTGGTGCTGGGCAGGCTCAGGCTGGTCTGCGTGCCGTCGTACCGGTCGGCCAGCCCCTTCGCGATCTCCCCGATCTCGGAGTGGTCGGCACTGGAGAGGCTGAGCAGGCCGACCTCCTCGTATCCGGTCGCGTCGAGACCGGCCGTCACCATCTCGCCGATCCCGGTGATGCTGCGCTCGCGAACCGGTCGGGTGATCATCCCGGCCTGGCAGAACCGGCAGCCGCGGGTGCAGCCGCGGAATATCTCCACGCTCATCCGCTCGTGCACCGTCTCGGCCAGTGGAACCAGCGGTTGCTTCGGGTAGGGCCACTCGTCGAGGTCCATCACCGTCGACTTGACGACCCGTGCCGGCACACCCGGGCGGTTGGGCACGACGCGCTGGATCCGGCCGTCGGGCAGGTAGCTGACGTCGTAGAACCGCGGGACGTAGACGCTCCCGGTCCGCGCCAGCCGGAGCAGCAGCTCGTTGCGACCGCCCGGCCGGCCCTCGGCCTTCCACGCGCGCACGATCTCGGTGATCCGCAGCACCGCCTGCTCGCCGTCGCCGGGCACCGCGGCGTCGAGGAAGTCCGCGATCGGCTCCGGGTTGAACGCCGCGTGTCCGCCGGCGATGACGATCGGATCGTCCTCGCTGCGGTCGACCGCCTCGAGCGGGATCCCGGCGAGGTCGAGCGCACCCAGCAGGTTGGTGTAGCCGAGCTCGGTGGACAAGCTGACCCCGAGCACGTCGAAGGCGCGCACCGGCCGGTGCGCGTCGACGGTGAACTGCGGTACGCCGGACTCCCGCATCAGCGCCTCGAGGTCGGGCCAGACGCTGTAGGTGCGCTCCGCGAGGACGCCGGGCTGCTCGTTGAGAACCTCGTAGAGGATCATGATGCCCTGGTTGGGCAGGCCGACCTCGTACGCGTCTGGGTACATCAGCGCCCAGCGGACGTCGGCCGCGTCCCAGTCCTTGACGGTCGAGTTGAGCTCACCGCCGACGTACTGGATCGGCTTGCTCACCCGCGGGAGCAGCGGCTCCAGGCGTGGAAAGAGCGATTCGACCGGCATGGCGAACGAAAGCCTAACCCGCGCCGGCCCGCTCCCCGGCCGGTGCGGGCAGCGTACGCCGTCGGTTCCTGGGCTCAGCTGCGCAGCGTGCTGCGGTACTCCCGCTCGCCGGAGCCGACGTAGAGCTGGCGCGGGCGGGCGATCTTCTGCTCCTTGTCCAGCAGCATCTCCTCCCACTGGGCGAGCCAGCCGGCCGTCCGCGCCACTGCGAAGAGCACCGTGAAGAAGTCGTTCGGGAAGGCCATCGAGCGGTAGATCAGCCCGGTGTAGAAGTCCACGTTCGGATAGAGCTTGCGCGAGATGAAGTAGTCGTCCGAGAGGGCGATGCGCTCCAGTTCGAGGGCGATCTCGAGGTCCTTGTCGATCCCGACCTGCTCGAACACCTCATCGGCGAGCCGCTTGACGATCTTCGCGCGCGGGTCGTAGCTCTTGTAGACGCGGTGCCCGAAGCCCATCAGCCGGTTGCCCTTGCCGCTCTTGACCCCGTCGATGAACGCCGGGATGTTCTTTGGATGTCCGATCTCCCCGATCATCCGGAGAACTTCCTCGTTGGCGCCACCGTGCAGCGGGCCGTAGAGCGCCGCGATGCCGGCGGCCACCGCTGAGAACGGGTCGACGTGCGACGAGCCAACCGCGCGCACCGCGTTCGTCGAGCAGTTCTGCTCGTGGTCGGCATGCAGGATGAACAGGACCTCGAGCGCCCTCGCGAAAACCGGGTTCGCCTCGTACCGGGACTCACTCATCCGCGCGACCATCGACAGGAAGTTCTCCGTGTACGGGAGGTCGTTGTCGGGATAGATGAACGGCAGCCCCTTCCCGTGCCGGTAGCAGAAGGCGGCGATCGTCGGCAGCTTGGCCAGCAGCCGGATGATGGAGACGTTGCGCCGCTCGGCATCGAAGATGTCCTTGGACTGCGGATAGAACGACGACAGCGCCGCCACCGAGCTGCACAGCATGGACATGGGGTGCGCGTCGTAGCGGAACCCCTCCAGGAAGCGCTTGATGTTCTCGTGCACGTAGGTGTGGTAGGTGATGTCGTGGACCCACTGGTCGTACTCCGGCTGGCTCGGTAGCTCACCGCTTCGCAGCAGCCAGGCCACCTCGAGGAACGTCGCACCGTCGGCCAGTTCCTCGATCGGATAGCCCCGGTAGCGCAAGATGCCCTTGTCGCCGTCGATGAAAGTGATCGCGCTCTTGCACGACGCGGTGTTCATGAACGCGGGGTCGTAGCTCATCAGGCCGAAGTCGCCGTCCGCGATCTTGATCTGTCGCAGGTCCATGCCCCGGACGGCCTCGTCGCCTTCGACCCCGGCCTTGGTGATCGGCAGCCGGTAGGTCTTGGCGGAGCGTCCGTCCCGGACCTCGAGCGGGTCCGGCTCCGCTGCCGCCGCCGCCCCCGGCGTCGTCGTGGTCGTCTCACTCATGACACTCTCCCCGTGGTCCATTGGTATCGCGTGGGCGCTGCCGCCAGGATGGCCGACCCCGCGTCAGCGGGCGACGGCGAGGCGGCGGGACTCGACCGGCTGGCGGGTCGAGGGGCGGGCCGGAAAGCGGGTCGGCCCGCGGCCCTCCTGGGAGTGCAGGTGCACGTTCTGCAGCAGGCCGACCGCCAACATGTTCGCGAACATCGACGAGCCACCGTAGGAGACGAAGGGCAACGGCAACCCCGTCACCGGCATGATGCCGATCGTCATGCCGATGTTCTCGAAGGCCTGGAAGGCAAACCAGCACACCACTCCGGTCGCCACCAGCGTTCCGAACGCATCGTCGGCCTTGCCGGCGATCCGCAGCCCGCGCCAGAGCACGATCCCGGTCAGGGCGATGATGGCCCCCGCACCCAGCAGCCCCAGCTCCTCGCCGGCCACCGTGAACACGAAGTCCGTCTGCTGCTCGGGCACGAAGTGTCCGTTGGTCTGCGGCCCCTCGAACAGGCCCTTGCCGAAGACGCCGCCGGACCCGATGGCGATGCGCGCCTGGGTGGTGTTGTAGCCGTAGCTACGCGCGCCGGAGCCTGGGTTCGTGAACGCCGTGAAGCGCTCGATCTGGTATCCCTGCAGCAGGTGCAGCGTCGTCACGAGTACGACGCCCGCCGCGGCGGCGAGCAGCAGCGCGGCGATCCAGCGCGCCGCCACTCCGGAGATCGAGAGCACGCCGAGGACCACGAAGCCCAGCACCATCACGGTACCGAGGTCCGGCTGCATCAGCACCAGCAGGACCGGCACGGCGGTCAGCGCAAGCACCATCAGCACGTCGGAGTGCCGCGGCGCGTCTTCGGCATCGCGTTGGTGCCCGAGCAGCACTGCCATGCCGACGACCAGGGCCACCTTGGCAAACTCCGACGGCTGCACCTGGAACCCGCCGCCCAGCACGATCCACGAGTGCGAACCGTTGATCGTGGAGCCGAGTGGTGACAGCACGGCGACCAGCCCGAGCACCGACGCGAGGTAGACGACCGGCGCATATGCGCGCAGGGTCCGGTAGTCGACCAGCGAGACCCCCGCCGCGAGCACCACTCCGATGCCGAGGTTGAGCAGGTGTCTCTTCAGGTAGGCCTGCGGGTCGAGGTGGCGCGCCAGGTTGTAGTCCCGGGTCGCTGACCAGACCAGCAGCGCCCCGGCGAGGGCGAGGACGAGCACGGCGAGCAGGAGCACCCAGTCGAGCCGGCGCAGCGGCGACTCCCGGTCGAGCGCCCGGCTCCGGAGTGGGTCCCGGCGTACCGCCGAGCGCCGCCCTGACCTGATGGTCATGCTTCCGGCTCCCGCGCAGGGGGCAACGCCTCGCCCAGAGCGACCGAGAAGCTCGCACCGGGCGCCGCAGCCGTTCCGGTGCCGCCGACGCCGGTTGCCGGGAGCGCGGTCGGCAGCCGACCGCCGGGCAGGACCGCCTGGCTGCCGGGGCGCAGGCCGTAGATCCCCTCCCAGATCTCGCGTACGGCGGGAGCGGCGACCCGCCCGCCCTGGCCGCCCTTGGGCACCATCACGACGGCGACGAACTGCGACTTCGATCCCGGCGGGCCGGCGAACGAGGCGAACCACGACGCGTCGTTGCGCTTGTTGTTGTCGAGCTGCGCGGTGCCGGTCTTGCCGCCCACGGCCACCCGGTCGAACGGGAAGCCGGCGAAAGCGCCCCTCGCGGTCCCCTGCCTGGGGACGTCGTAGAGCGCCGCCGCGATGTCGTTCAGCGTCTTGCGGCTGACCGGCACCTTGCTGCGCACGGGGCAGGTGATCGCGCGCACGACGTGTCCGCCCGGGTCGACGACCGCCTTGCCCAGCCGCGGCGAGAACACCCGGCCGCCGTTGACCAGAGCGGCGTACGCCGTCGCCAGCTGCAGCGGGGTCACCAGCACGGTCCCCTGGCCGATGTCGAAGTTGGCCTGGTCGCCGAGCCGGAAGCGCCAGCCGTCGGTGCAGTTCTCGGCGTCCAGCCGCTGCCGGAAGGAGCCGGGAGGGAACCGTTTGGCGCCGGCGCAGGCATTGGGCCGGACGAAGTCCCGCCACAGCTTGAGCTTGGTCGCCCGGTCCTCGATCGTGCCGCTCGACTCGGCCGGGAGGTCGATGCCGGTGTCGCGGCCGAAGCCGAACGCGCGCGCCATCTTCTGCACCGCCTCGACCGGCGGCCGATGGGCCCGCACCAGTGCCTCGTCGCGGTACCAGTCGGTGTTGGCGAAGCCGTAGTAGACGGTGTCGCAGGATTTGACGAGGGTCGTGTGCAGGTCGATGTCGCCGAGGAACTCGCCCTCGAAGTTGCGGAATACCCGGTCGCCGAGCTTGACCGAGCTGGGGCAGGGATAGCGGCCGGAGAACGACGCCGTGCCCTCGCTGACCACCCCGGCGGTGGAGACGAGCTTGAACGTCGAGCCGGGGGCGTAGCGACCCTGGACCGCTCGGTTGAGCAGCGGGATGCCGGCCGCGGGGCTCTGCAGCGCCGCGAAGTTCCGCTCGGAGATGCCGCCGTTGAACACGTCCGGCCGGTACGTCGGGTAGCTGGCCATCGCCACCACGTGGCCGGTCTGCGCGTCGAGCACGATGCCGGCGGCGGAGTCGGCCGGTTGCCGTTGCCGGTGGGCGTTGGCGACGGCGTGTACGAGCGCGTCCTCGACCACCTTCTGGACGCCGGCGTCGAGGCTGGTGACCAGGTTGTTGCCGGCCGCCGGGGAGGTCTCCTGGACCAGGCCGGTGACCGCGCCCAGGTTGTCGACCGCGAGCTTGCGTACGCCGGGGGTGCCGCGCAGGTAGCTGTCGTAGCTCTCCTCGAGCCCGGTCCGGCCGATCAGGTCGGTGCGCCGGTAGCCGGCGAACCGGGGCTCGGCCAGCTCCGCGTCCGAGATGGGCGAGAGGTAGCCGAGCAGGTGCGCCGCGTTGGCACCGGCGGGGCGCCGGTAGTCGCGGACCGCAGCCACCTCCGCGGTCACCCCCGCGAAAGTCTCCTGCCGCTCCAGGATCCGCAACGCCATGGTGGTGCTGGCACGGTCGGTGACCGGAATCGGCTGGTACGGCGAGCCGTTCCAGCAGGGCAGCTTGACGCCCTTGGCGCACAGCTGGATCCGGGCGTGCAGCTCGGCGTACGGCATCGAGATCACGGCGGCCAGCCGGTGCAGGACGCCGGCGCCCCTGTCGCGCTGGCGCGACAGCACGGTCCGGTCGACCGAGACGACGAGCGCCGTCTTGTTCTGGATGAACGGCCGACCGCGGTCGTCGAGGATCTGGCCGCGGGCGGCGGGGGTCACGACCTCGCGGACCCGGTTGTCCGAAGCGGCACGGGCGTACTGCTCGCCGGCCAGGACCTGGAGGTACCACAACCGCGCGAACAGGGTCGCCAGCAGGGAGATCACCAGCACCCGCAACACGAACAGCCGGGGTCGGGACCGTTCGCTCACGGGCTCTGCTCGCTCACGGGCTCTGCTCCCAGCGGGGCCTCATCGGGCACCCCCTCGGTCAGCGCCCGGACACCTGGGGCTCCAGTCGGCGACACAGCGCGGCGACCCAGGGCAACACGAACGGTGTCAGGACCACATCGTACAGAGCCACCGCCGGTACGCCGCGCCACACGACCGGCCATCGGACCCGCGGATCCCCCAGCAGGGTGCCCACCGCCGCGGAGATGACCAACGCCGCCACCGCCGCGACGGCTACCACCGCCAGTGGCAGCAGGGCGGACCGCGCGGCTTCCGCCTGGAACAGCCCGGCCAGGTAGCCGACGAGGGTCAGGGTGAGCGCGACGCGACCGGCCGAGTGGTCGGCCGGCGGTACGACGTCCACAAGCAGCCCGGCGCCGAAGCCGACCAGTGCCCCACCCAGCGGGCCCCAGCTCAGCGCGGTGGCCACCACCACCACGAGCACGGCGTCCGGGTCGGCACCCGGGAGGCGCAGCCGGGCCAGCAGGCCCAGCTGGATCGCGAGCGCCGTGCAGACGGCCCCCTTCGCCAGCAGCACCCGCGGCCAGCGCGGGCTCACGGCTTGCCGGTCGGCGTCGGGGTGGGCGCCGGCGCCGGCCGGGACGGAGCTCGCGGCGTCGGCCGGGGCGCAGCCGGAAGCACCCGGTCGCGCGGGTCGGTGCGCGATGTCACCACGACGATCCCGACCAGATCGAGCGCGGTGAAGTTGACGAACGGCGTGACCAGCGCCGTGCGGGTCAGCGCGCCGGACGTGGACAGGACGGCCGAGACCCGGCCGATGGGGACCCCGGCGGCGAACGGCGGCCCTGCCGGCTGGGTCACCAGCCGGTTTCCCCGTCGTACGGCGGCCTGCGCGTTGGTCAGCGTGAGCGTCATCGGGCGCGGACCCTGGCCGCTGGTGTAGCCGATCTCCAATGACCCCTCCAGCCGGGCGCCGGCATGGAAGGCGGGGTCGATCCCGAGCAGCACCGTCGCCGTGCCCGTGGTGACCCGTTTCACCCGTCCCACCAGCCCGGCCCCGTTGACCACGGTCATGTCGACCCGGACGCCGTCCCGGCTCCCGGCGTCGATGGTGGCCGTCCACTCGAAACCCAGGCCGTGGCCCAGCGCGATCACCTGGGCTGGAACCAGGGTGTACTGGCCGGCATCGCCCAGCCGGAGCAGGCCGGCCAGCCGCTGCGACCGAGCGGCGTCGAGCCGGTTGCGCTCCAGCTGCAGCCGCAGGGCATCGTTCTGCTGCCGGACTCGGTCGAGGTCGGCGCGCGAGCGGCCAGGGTGTACGAGCGCGGACACCGCGTCCCCCACCGGCCGCGTCCCCGCCGCCAGCGCCCGCTCCACCGGCCCGAACACCGCTCCGGCCGCTGCCCGCACCGACTGCAGAGGCGAGCCCTTGCCGGTCCGGTAGTCCAGCGTCACCAGCGTGAACGCGGTCAGCAGCAACAGGGCGAGCACGAGCCGGGAGCGCCGGGAGTCCCTCACGAGGACCGGCGCAAGCTAGCGCCGAAGCTCGGAGATGAGCACCTGCTGCAGCGCCTCGAACTCCTCGACGCACTTGCCCGATCCCATCGCGACCGACTGCAGCGGGTTGTCCGCGATGTGGATCGGCATGCCGGTCTCGTGCCGCAGCCGCTCGTCGATGCCGCGCAGCAGCGCCCCGCCGCCGGTCAGGACGATGCCCCTGTCCATGACGTCGCCGGAGAGCTCCGGCGGGCACTTGTCGAGGGTGGTCTTCACCGCGTCGATCACCGCGTTGACCGGCTCCTCGATCGCCTTGCGGATCTCGTCCGCACTGACCACGATCGTCTTGGGCAGGCCGGAGACGAGGTCACGGCCGCGGATCTCGGCGTGCGGCTCGTCCGGCGTGGGGAAGGCGGAGCCGATGGCCATCTTGATCTCCTCGGCGGTGCGCTCGCCGAGCATCAGGCTGTACTCCTTCTTGACGAAGCTGATGATCGCCTGGTCGAGCTCGTCGCCCCCGGTGCGAATGCTCTGGCTGGTGACCACACCGCCGAGGGAGATGATGGCGACCTCGGTGGTGCCGCCGCCGATGTCGACGACCATGTTGCCGGTCGGCTCGTGGACCGGCATGCCGGCGCCGATCGCCGCTGCCATCGGCTCCTCGATGATGAACACTCGGCGGGCACCGGCCTGCGAGCCGGCGTCGATGACCGCGCGGCGCTCGACGCCGGTGATCCCGGACGGCACGCACACGACGATGCGCGGACGGGCCAGCCGGCTGCGGCGGTGCACCTTCTGGATGAAGTAACGCAGCATCCGCTCGGCGGTGTCGAAGTCGGCGATCACGCCGTCCTTCATCGGGCGAATGGCGACGATGTTGCCCGGCGTACGGCCGATCATCCGCTTGGCCTCGGTGCCGACGGCAAGGATTCCGGTGGTGTTGGTGTTGATCGCCACCACCGACGGCTCGTTCAGGACGATGCCCTTGCCACGGACGTACACGAGCGTGTTGGCGGTGCCGAGGTCGACAGCCATGTCACGGCCGAGGAACGCCAGGTTGTTGGCCATCGAGGGCGGTCGCCTTCCGGGATCGAGGCGCCCGGTC
>JBPCOX010000179.1:0-3711 GCA_050999825.1 Mycobacteriales bacterium | reverse complement strand
TGGAGCCGGCCCTTGTCTAGCGTGGCTCCGGAGGGCCGCCGGCTGCTCCGGCTCGAGGTGCGCAACGCCGCCACGCCCATCGAGAGGAAGCCTCCCTGGCTGAAGATCCGCGCCCGCACCGGTCCGGAGTACACCGAGCTCAAGTCCCTGGTACGCCGCGAGGGCCTGCACACGGTGTGTGAGGAGGCGGGCTGCCCCAACATCTATGAGTGCTGGGAGGACCGGGAGGCGACCTTCCTCATCGGCGGCGAGCAGTGCACCCGGCGCTGTGACTTCTGTCAGATCGACACCGGCCGCCCGGCGCCGCTCGACCGCGACGAGCCGCGACGGGTGGCCGAGTCGGTCCAGTCGATGGGCCTGCGCTACGCGACCGTCACCGGCGTCGCCCGTGACGACCTGCCCGACGAGGGGGCGTGGCTCTACGCCGAGACCGTGCGGGCGATCCGGGCTCTCAACCCCGACACCGGCGTCGAACTGTTGATCCCCGACTTCTCCGCCCGCCCGGGGCTGCTGGCCGAGGTCTTCGGGGCCGTCCCTCAGGTGCTGGCCCACAACCTCGAGACGGTGCCGCGCATCTTCAAGTCGATCCGCCCCGCCTTCCGCTACGACCGCTCGCTCGACGTCCTCCGGCAGGCGCGCACCGCCGGCCTGGTGACCAAGAGCAACCTGATCCTGGGCCTGGGCGAGGAGCGCGCCGAGATCAGCACGGCGATGTCGGACCTGTACGACGCGGGCTGCGACCTGCTCACGATCACCCAGTACCTGCGGCCGAGCGTCCGGCACCACCCGGTGGCGCGGTTCGTCCGCCCCGAGGAGTTCGTCGAGCTGCGCGAGGAGGCCGAGGAGATCGGCTTCCTCGGCGTGCTGAGCGGGCCGCTGGTGCGCTCGTCCTACCGTGCCGGCCGTCTCTACGCCGCAGCCGTGGAGAGCCGCCGGACCGCCCGCGTCTGACGCCCTGCCTATCCTGGCGCGGTGGCACTCCGACTCCCGTTCCGCCGCTCCGCCGGACGCTCCGCGCGCCCGGCCGGCTCGGCCGGCCGGATCGCCCAGCTCCGGACGGCCTTCGAGCTCACCCGCAAGAGTGACGCGCGGATGCTGCCGCTCGTCATCGGTACGGCGCTCGCCGTACTCGCGGCCTTCGTCGCGCTGGGACTTCTGCTCCACCACCCGATCTACCTCACGGTCATCGGCCTGCTGCTGTCCCTGACCGCGGCGACCCTCGTGTTCGGACGGCGGGCAGCCACCGCGGCCTTCGCCCAGGTGGAGGGGCAGCCGGGCGCCGCTGCTGCCGTCCTGCAGTCGATGCGGGGCAACTGGCGGGTGACGCCGGTCGTCGCGGTCAACCCGCGCGGGCGCGACCTGGTGCATCGCGTGGTGGGACGGCCGGGCATCGTGCTGGTCGGGGAGGGGTCGCCGGCGCGGGTCGCCTCCCTGCTGAGCCAGGAGCGGAAGAAGGTCGCCAGGGTGGCCGCCGAGACCCCCGTGTACGAGGTGCAGGCCGGCGACGAGGACGGCCAGGTGTCGCTGCGCAAGCTGCAGACGCACATGGCCAAGCTGCCCCGCAACATCCAGCCCGCCGAGGTGAACGCGCTCGAGGCGCGCCTGCGGGCTCTCGGTGGCGCAACCGTGCCGATCCCCAAGGGACCGATGCCGAAGGGCGCCCGGGTGCCGCGCGGTCGGATGCGCTGAGCGCTACGCGCGTACGACGGCCGTGCCCGACGCCCGGTCATGCATGCCGCGGCCGTCGTAGTCCCAGACCAACGCGGGGACCAGCAGGGCGAGCAGCGCGGTCCGCAGCGCCGCCGCGAGCAGCGTCGGCCGGCCGCCATCGGCCACCGCAACCACGCGCAGCCCGAGCATCGCCATCCCGAAGGTCGCCCCGACCGCCGCGACGAGGACCAGCTCCTGCAGCAGGAAACCGATCAGGACGAGCTCGCCCCGCAGACCGGGCCCAGGCCGGACACCTGCGAAGTAGACCAGCCCGACCAGCAGGTTCGCGATCACGCTGTCCACCAGGAAGGCGGCCAGGCGCGGCCAGAACCCGACCACCGAACCCCGGCCGGTCTCCGGCAACCCGAGCCGCTCGCCGCGATGCCGACCGAGGACGCGCGCCGCGCCGAGGCCGGCCGCGTTCGGCCCGGACAACCACGAGCCGGTCCATCTGCCCATCCGGTGCACGGTAACCGCTGCGCTCGAGATTCGGAGTGGTCGCGGCGGTCTGCCGAGAGAGGGCCGGTACGGTTCAGGTGCTGGCCTTCCCCTCCGATGCCAGCTGTGGGCAAGCGGCGGTGATTGAGGAGGAGCGATGTTCACCAGCTCGGACGAGGTCCTCGGCTACATCCGCGACCACGACGTCGCTTTTGTCGACGTCCGGTTCTGCGACCTGCCGGGGGTCATGCAGCACTTCACGTTCCCGGCGGAGAACTTCGGGCCGTCGGTGTTCACCGACGGCCTGATGTTCGACGGCTCCTCCATCCGCGGTTTCCAGCAGATCCACGAGTCGGACATGCTGCTGCTGCCCGACCCCACCACCGCGGTGATGGATCCCTTCCGGCAGCACCCCACGCTGAACCTCAACTTCTTCATCCACGACCCGCTCACCGGCGAGGCATACACCCGCGACCCCCGCAACATCGCCCGCAAGGCCGAGCTCTACGTCGCCGGCACCGGCATCGCCGACACGGCCTACTTCGGGCCGGAGGCGGAGTTCTACATCTTCGACGAGATCCGCTACGACACCACGCCCAGCTCGTCCTACCACTACATCGACTCGGTCGAGGCGGCCTGGAACACCGGCCAGCCGGAGCGCTTCGGCGCCAGCACGGCCAACCTCGGCTACAAGCCGCGCTACAAGGGTGGCTACTTTCCCGTCTCCCCCACCGACCACTTCACCGACCTGCGCTCGGAGATGGTCCGCAAGCTCATCGAAGCCGGCATCGACGTGGAGATGCAGCATCACGAGGTCGGCACCGCCGGCCAGGCCGAGATCGACTTTCGCTTCGGCACGCTGCTCAAGACCGCCGACAACCTCATGCTCTTCAAGTACGTCGTCAAGAACGCAGCCCGCGCCGCCGGCCGCACCGTCACCTTCATGCCCAAGCCGATCTTCGGCGACAACGGCTCCGGCATGCACTGCCACCAGTCGCTGTGGAAGGACGGCGTGCCGCTGTTCTATGACGAGCTGGGCTACGCCGGCCTGTCCGACACCGCTCGGCACTACATCGGCGGGCTGCTGCGGCATGCCCCCCCGCTGCTGGCCTTCACCAACCCGACCACGAACTCCTACCGGCGACTGGTGCCCGGTTACGAGGCTCCGGTGAACCTGGTCTACTCCCAGCGCAACCGCTCGGCCTGCTGCCGGATCCCCATTACCGGCTCCAACCCGAGGGCCAAGCGGATCGAGTTCCGGGTGCCGGACCCCTCGTGCAACCCCTACCTCGCCTTCGCCGCGATGCTGATGGCGGGGCTCGACGGCGTACGCAACAAGATCGAGCCCCCGGAGCCGGTCGACAAGGACCTCTACGAGCTGCCGCCGGACCAGCTCGGCGCCGTCCCGCAGGTGCCCGGGTCGCTCGAGGCGGTGCTGGACGCGCTCGAGGCCGACCACGAGTGGCTGCTCGAGGGCGGCGTGTTCACCCCCGACGTGATCGAGACCTGGGTGGACTACAAGCGCACGGCTGAGGTCGATGCCGTCCGGCTGCGCCCGCATCC
>JBPCOX010000173.1:0-4610 GCA_050999825.1 Mycobacteriales bacterium | reverse complement strand
GCCACGGCATCGTCGCGGTCACCCTGCGCCGGAACGCCTCGATGCCCTCGGCCCGCAAGGCGGTATCGGAGCCCTTGCGGATCAGGTAGGCACACTGGAAGTAGTCCCCGCGGTCGATGAGGACCATGGCGTACCCGGCTCCGAAGCGGGCGGCGACGCCCACGGGGTCTCCCACCCAGCGGGGGAGCCGGAACCACCACACGTCCATCGGTACACCGAAGGATCGGGCGTGCAACCCGGCCGCCTCGCGCAGCAGCGACCGCCGCCCGTCGCAGGCCACCGTGAGGTCTGCGTGCAGCTCGCCGGTGCTGCCGTCTGCCGCTCGGTAGCGCACACCGGCCACCCGGGCGTCCTCGGTGAGCAGCCCGGTCGCCTCGGTGTTCATCCGCAGGGTGAACGCCGGCTCCACCCGTGCGGCGTCGGCGAGCAGGTCGAGGAAGTCCCACTGGGGGACGAAGGCGATGTGCTTGTGCGGACCGGGAATCCGCCGGAAGTCCCCGACCTGCACCAGGTCGTCGCCAATCTGGATCTGGGCCCGCTCGACCAGCCGGTGCGGGATCTTCGCGAACTGTGCGCCCAGCCCCAGCTCGTCGAGCAGCGTCAGGGTGGACGGGTGCACCGTGTCACCCCGGAAGTCGCGCAAGAAGTCGCTGTGTTTCTCCAGCACGGTGACCGCTACGCCCGCCCTGGCCAGCAGCAGGCCGAGCATCATCCCGGCCGGGCCCCCGCCGACCACACAGCACGTCGTGTGCTCCATGGGCGACCACTCCTTTCAGCGAACGTTGAATACAGTCTCCATGGTGCTCCGGATTCGGCCCGGCCGTCAAGATGTGGTCGGGCTAGGCTGGCCCGGCGATGAACGACATCAAGCCCGTCCGCGTCCGGTTCTGTCCGTCGCCCACCGGAGCCCCCCACGTCGGGCTGATCCGCACCGCGCTGTTCAACTGGGCCTTCGCCCGGCACCACGGCGGGACGCTCGTCTTGCGGATCGAGGACACCGACGCCGCGCGGGACAGCGAGGAGTCCTACGAGCAGCTGCTGGACGCGCTGGGCTGGCTCGGCCTGGACTGGGACGAGGGGCCGGACATCGGCGGACCGTTCGCGCCGTACCGCCAGTCGCAGCGCCGCAACGTCTACGACGACGTCGTACGACGGCTGCTCGCGGCCGGTGCGGCCTACGAGTCGTACTCCTCCGGCGCCGAGATCGAGGCCCGGCACGCTGCGGCCGGACGTGACCCGAAGCTGGGCTACGACAACGCCGACCGGGCCCTGACCGCGGAGCAGGTTGAGGCGTTCCGAGCCGAGGGGCGGGCGCCGGTCGTGCGGCTGCGGATGCCCGACGAGGCGTGGACGTGGGACGACCTGGTCCGCGGGCCGGTCTCCTTCGCGGCCGGGTCGGTGCCGGACTTCGTGCTGGCCCGGGCGAACGGCGATCCGCTCTACCCGCTGGTGAACCCGCTGGACGACGCGCTGATGGGCATCACCCACGTGCTGCGCGGGGAGGACCTGCTCCCGTCCACACCTCGGCAGATCGCCCTGTACGCCGCCCTGCGCCGGATTGGCCTCGACGCGCCCACGCCGGCATTCGGGCACCTGCCGCTGGTCCGCGGCGAAGGCCACAAGAAGCTGTCCAAACGGGCCCCGGAGGCCTCGCTGCTGCTGTACCGCACCCGCGGGTTCCTGCCCGAGGGACTGCTGAACTACCTGGCCCTGCTCGGCTGGGCCATCGCCGAGGACCGTGACGTGTTTTCGATGGCCGAGATGGCCGCGGCGTTCGACATCTCCCGGGTCAGCTCGAATCCGGCCCGCTTCGACCTGGTCAAGGCCGAGGCGATCAACGCCAGCCACATCCGGCAGCTCGACCTGGCCGAGTTCGCGGTCCGGGTCACGCCCTACCTGCAGGCCGTCGGTCTGCTGGCCGACCCGCCAAGTCCTGGCCAAGCGGCGCTGCTGGCGGCGGCCGCGCCGCTGGTCGTCGAGCGGGTCACGGTGCTCTCCGACGCGGTAGACATGCTCGGCTTCCTGTTCGTGGCCGACGCGGACTTCGCGCCGGAGCCCACGGCGGCGGCGAAGGTCCTGGGCGAGGACGCCGTACCGATCCTGTCCGCGGCGGGCGACCGGCTCGCCGCGCTGACGTCCTGGGACGCGGCCGGCATCGAGGCCGGGCTCAAGGAGGCCTTGGTCGACGGGCTGAACCTCAAGCCGCGCAAGGCTTTCGCGCCCATCCGGGTGGCGATCAGCGGCCGGACGATCTCCCCGCCGCTGTACGAGTCGATGGAGCTGCTCGGCCGCGACCGCTCGTTGGCCCGGCTGCGCGCCGCGGCCGGCCGACCCCGGCCGTGATTAGGCTGGCCTGATGGCAGATCCCGCGGCGAGCCGGCTGCCGCGGCGCCGGGTGCTGCGGGCCGGTGTCTGCGCCGCGGGGGTACGCGAGCTGGACGTCGACGGCTACCGCTTCGATGCGGCGTGGGGAATCCGCGAGCGCAGCCCGGACGCGTGGCCGCAGCTGCTGGCCGAACTGCGGCGGGTCAAGCCCGACGCGCTGCTGCTGGCCGGGGCGTCCGCGCGAGACGCCTACTACGGCGAGACCGGCTTCGACCTGGCCAACGACTGGACCGACGAGCTCGGCGTGTGGGCCTGGACGTCGGTCTTCGCCGAACCCGACGGCATCGTTGAACGCCTGGACGCGGCGCTCGGCGGCTCGCCGTCGGCCACGACGTTCCGGTTCCTGAACAACAACGACACCGGGACGCGGTTCCTCGACCGCTACGGCCCGGGCCTGACCCGGGTCGCAGCCGCGCTGCTGATGACCCTGCCTGGCGTGCCGGGCGTGTACTGCGGCGAAGAGGTCGGGGCCAGCCTGGACCCCTACGAGACCTACCAGCCGATCGACTGGTCGACGAACCCTGACGTGCGGGCGTGGTACACCCAGCTGATCGAGGTGCGGGCCGAGCTGCCCGCGTTGCGCAGCGCGACGTACGTCCGGCTCGCGGTCACCCCGGCCGCGGACGTCTTGGCCTTCCAGCGCGGCCCGGTACGGGTGCTGCTGAACTTCGCCGACCGTCCCGTGTCGGCCGTCGTGGACCCGCCGGCCGCAGGTCCCCTGGTGGACCGGCTCACCGGTGCCGTCCTGCGGCCCGGGCCGGTCGAGCTCCCGGCGTACGGCGCAGCGCTCCTGAGCCCGCCGGCATGACCTGGGCCGCAGCGCCCGCGCCGCAGGCCTTCGGCTCGATCCCGGCCTACGGCTGGATCCCGGTTTACGGCTGGATACCCGTCTACGACCATGACCCCAATCGCGGGTGGGTGCCGCGCTACGTCTGGCATCAACAGTACGGCTGGGTGCACGCGTTCATCTGGGCGCCGCTGCCGCCCGGCTGGGGCCGGCCCGCCGATTCGTGGCCGCGGGACGCCGAGCGCTACGGGCGGCGGCCGCATCCGAATCCGACGCCTTACCACCATCTGTTGCGTACGCCGGCGTACGGCTGGTGGAAGTCGCTGCTCGGACTGCTGCTGGCCGTCGTGGCCTGGGTCGTCGGCTCTGTCGTGCTGCTGCTGGGCGCGCTGGCGGTGCTCGCCCTCGCCGGCCGGGACGCCACCGGGTTCCTGGACTCGATCACGATCGACCCGCTGGGATCGCCCGGAGCACTGCTGGCGGTGAACCTGAACCTGGCGCTGCTGATCCCGGCGGTCTGGGTCGCCCTGCTCGTGGTGCACCAGGAACGCCTGGGCTGGCTGTCCTCGGTGCTCGGCCGGCTGCGCTGGCGGCTGCTGCTGGGCTTCGGGGCGGTTGCGGCTGGGCTGCTCGCGCTGGGGTTGCTTGCGGGGTACCTGCTGGTCGATCCAGTGGCCGGCAGCGGTTCGTCGTCGTACGACGGTTCCTTCGTCCTGGCCATGCTGGCCGTCGTGCTGCTCACGACACCGCTGCAGGCCGCCGGGGAGGAGTTCTTCTTCCGCGGCTACCTGACCCAGGTCATCGCCGGCTGGATCCCGGCCCGCGTGCTCGCGGCGATCGTGGCCGGGCTGGTCAGCGGGTTCCTCTTCGCGCTGGCCCACGGTGCGCAGGACCTGCCGACGTTCGCCTCGCGGCTGGCGTTCGGGCTGACCGCGTCGCTGGTGGTCTACCTGACCGGGGGGCTGGAGGCGGCGATCGCCTATCACGCGATGAACAACGTGCTGCTCTTCCTGCTCGCCCTGGTCGTCGGGCCGGACCTCGAGGTGGAGGTCAGCAGTTCGGCGGTACTCGTGGTGGACCTGCTCGTCATGGTCGGCTTTGTCGCGGCGACCTTGTGGTGGACGCGGCGCGGGTCCGTGCAGCGCACCACCCAGCCGCTCACCGCCGCGCCCGCGGGCCGCGACGCGCTCGCGGCCACCGCGTTGGGCCACCCCGTGGGGGTCGGGTAAGGTTGCGGGTCGGCGCTGATCCGTCCAGTTCGGCGCCGGTGGGGTATGGGGTAATTGGCAGCCCGGCTGATTCTGGTTCAGCTAGTCTAGGTTCGAGTCCTGGTACCCCAGCGAGGTGCACCACCAGTCTCTGGCCCCGTCGTCTAGCGGCCCAGGACGCCGCCCTCTCAAGGCGGTAGCGGGGGTTCGAATCCCCTCGGGGCTACACC
>JBPCOX010000172.1:0-5224 GCA_050999825.1 Mycobacteriales bacterium | reverse complement strand
GCCGGTGCTAGTACCGACAGCGGGAACCCGTCCGGAGGAGGTTGCCGAAGCACCGGAGGTTGCGGCGGATCTGCTCTCCGCGGTCGAGCTGCTGCTCGACGGCGCGCCGTCCAGGGTGATCTCGCCATGAGCTCCGTCCCGTTGGCACGGCTCGACAGCGACGGCGACGGCCCGCTGGCCGGGCCGGTGCTGCATGCGGTCGCGGCGTCCGTCGACCGGGTAGTGTTGCTGTGCGGTCAGGGTGGCCGCTCGGCCGCCGAGCTGTTGCCGGGCGTCGACGAGGTGCTGGTCTGGCACTGCCCGTGGATCGACGCCGAGCCGCTGCCCATGGACCGGGCGCGAGCTGACGAGCTCGTGACCGCGGTCGCGGACCGGCAGGTGCACGAGGCCCTGGTACTCACGTCCTACCACCAGAGCCCGCTGCCGCTCGCCCTGCTGCTCCGGCTGGCGGGGGTGGCCGCCATCGCAGCGGTCAGCGATGACTATCCGGGCTCTCTGCTCGACGTCCGTCACCAGCTGCCGCAGGCGGGCCTGCACGAGGTGCAGCGGATGCTCTCGCTGGCGGCCGTCGCCGGCTTCGCGCTACCGGTCGGTGACGACGGCGCGCTCATGGTGCGCGAGCCGCCCGACAGCCGGCGGCTGACCGGGGACGAGCCCTACGTCGTGGTGCATCCCGGCGCCTCGGTGCCGGCTCGGGCGCCGTCGCCGGCGCGCGCCGCCGCCATGGTGGACGCGCTGGTGGCGGCCGGCCGTCGGGTGGTCGTAACGGGCGGTCCGGCCGAGCGCCGGCTCACCGCACTGGTGGCGGGCGGGCTCCGCGACCCGGTGCTCGACCTCGGCGGCCGGACCGACCTGGCGGAGCTGGCCGGCGTACTCCAGCGCGCCGATGCGGTCGTCGTCGGCAACACCGGGCCGGCACACCTCGCGGCCGCGGTCGGTACGCCGGTGGTCTCGCTGTTCGCCCCTACGGTGCCGGCTGAGCGGTGGCGCCCGTGGCGGGTGCCGCACGTCCTTCTCGGCGACGTCTCGGCTGGCTGCGCCGGCTCCCGCGCAAGAACCTGCCCAGTGCGGGGGCACCCCTGCCTGGACGGCGTACCGCTCGAGGACGTCGTCGACGCCGTGGCTGCGCTGGCGAACCGGCGCCTGGTGGAGGCCGGCCGATGAGGATCGCCATGGTCTCCGAGCACGCCAGCCCGCTCGCCCTGCTGGGCGGGGTGGATGCCGGCGGCCAGAACGTGCACGTGGCCGCGCTGGCCCGAGCGCTGGCTCGACGTGGCCACTGCGTGACGGTGCACACCAGGCGCGACGACCCGGGGCTGCCCCGCAGGGTCCCGCTCGGGCCCGGAGTCACGGTGGACCACGTGACGGCCGGCCCGGCCGTGGAAGTGCCCAAGGACGAGCTGCTGCCACACATGCCCGCCTTCGCCGCAGATCTGCGGGCGCAGTGGCGGCGGGAGCGACCGGATGTGGTCCACGCCCACTTCTGGATGTCCGGTCTCGCGGCGCTGACGGCCGCCCAACCGCTGGGCATCCCGGTGGTACAGACCTTCCATGCCCTCGGCGTTGTCAAGCAGCGGCACCAGGGGAACAAGGACACCTCCCCACCGGAACGGCTGGCACTCGAGCGCATGCTGGTCGAGCACGCCGACGCGATCGTCGCCACCTGCACCGATGAGCTGTCGGAGCTGGAGCGGCTCGGCGTGGACCCGGGCCGGGCGACCGTGGTGCCCTGTGGGGTCGACCTCCGGTTGTTCTCCCCCCACGGTCGGTCTGAGCTCCGGGCCCCTGACCGGCACCGCCTGGTCTTCGTCGGGCGGCTGGTCGAGCGCAAGGGAATCGGCAACGCCATCACCGCGCTGGCCTCCGTGGCCAACGCCGAGCTGGTCGTCGCGGGCGGTCCGGACGCCGCTGGGCTCGACGGTGACCGCGAGGTACGCCGGCTGCGCGAGCTGGCGCAGCGCCACGGAGTCGCCGACCGGGTCCTCTTCCGGGGCCGAGTCGGACGCGACTCCCTTCCCGCGCTGCTCCGCTCCGCCGACGCCGTCGTCTGCGTCCCCTGGTACGAGCCGTTCGGCCTGGTGGCGCTGGAGGCGATGGCGTGCGGCGTACCGGTCGTCGCCTCCGCCGTGGGCGGGTTGACCGACACCGTCGTTCCCGGCGTGACGGGCCTCCACGTGCCGCCCCGGGAACCGGCAGCGTTGGCCAAGGCATTGAACGCGCTGCTGGCCGACCCGGACCGGCGGGCCGCGTACGGCGCGGCCGGAGCTCGGCGGGCGGCCTCGCACTACTCCTGGAACAGGGTCGCCACGGCGACTCTGCAGACCTACTGCGCCGTCTCCCAGTCGGCGATCGCCCGAGGAGGCCCCACCGTGACGAACCCGCTGCTCTCCGGTCGCGCCCACCTCGACGCCCTGTTGATCGCCCTGCCGTCGGTGGACACCGACCAGCTCGACGAGTGGGGCCGGCGCCTGGCCGACGTGCTGGTCGGTGGAGGACGGCTGCTCGTGGCCGGCAACGGCGGCTCCGCCGCCCAGGCGCAGCACCTGACCGCCGAGCTGGTGGGGCGCTACCGGGACGACCGCCCGGCACTGTCCGCCATCGCGCTGCACGCCGAGACCTCTGCGCTGACCGCTATCGCGAACGACTACGGCTACGACCACGCCTTCGCCCGGCAGGTGCAGGCGCATGGCCGGCCGGGTGACGTCCTCCTCGCCATGTCGACATCGGGTGCCAGCGGGAACGTGCTGGCAGCGGTCGAGGCGGCCCGCGAGGGCGGGCTGACCACCTGGGCGATGACCGGGAACGGGCCCAATCCGATCAGCGAGCGATGTGACGACGCGTTCTGCGTCGAGGCCACCGCCACCGCAACCGTGCAGGAGGTCCACCAGGTCGCGCTGCACCTGGTGTGTGCCGCCGTCGACCTCCGGGTCGGCTCCGATCGGTCGTCCGCAGCGGCAGCCCCGGTGGTGCTGCCCGGCTACGACGACGTCAGCATGGCCGCCGAGGTCGGCTCGTGACGGTCGGGACCGTGCTGGTCGTGGTAGGCGACGCGCTGCTCGACCGGGACATCACCGGCCGGGTGGCCCGACTCTCCCCCGATGCCCCGGTCCCGGTCGTCGACGAGCTGGTGGAGCGGTCGCGGCCTGGCGGCGCCGCCCTGGCAGCGCTGTTGGCACGCGGCGACGGCCGCGACGTCGTACTGGTCACCGCACTGGCGGATGACGCCGGTGGCGCTGAGCTGGCCGGGCTGCTGGGCGGCGCCGGCATCGAGGTGGTCGACCTCGGGCTCGCCGGCGCCACGCCGGAGAAGGTGCGGGTGCGCAGCGACGGCCGGACCCTGCTCCGGCTGGACCGGGGCGACCGGACCCCGGCCGCGATCGGCCCCGCGACGGATCGTTCCCTCTCGGCACTGGCCGGGGCGGGCGGCGTACTGGTCGCCGACTACGGGCGCGGGGTCGCCGCCGCACCGGCGCTCCGAGCGGCGCTCGCCGCGCTCCCCCGCCGTACGCCGGTGGTCTGGGATCCGCACCCCCGCGGTCCCGAGCCCGTCCCCGGTGTGACGTTGGCAACGCCGAACGCCGCCGAGGCAGGGCACTTCGCGTCCTCCGTCGCCGCGGCGGAAGGGCTGGCCGGCACCACCGCACGCGCACGGGCACTGCGGCGACGCTGGCAGGCGAGCTCGGTCTCGGTCACGATGTCCGCCGCCGGCGCCCTGCTGGTCGAAGACGACGACGCGCCGCCACTCGTGGTACCGGCGGCGGTGGTCCCCTGCTTCGACTCCTGCGGAGCCGGCGACCGCTACGCCTCCGCCGCCGCCGGGCTGTTGGCCGACGGCGCGCTGCCCTCCGAGGCGGTGGCCGGCGCCGTCGCCGCGTCGTCGGCCTTCGTGGCAACCGGCGGGGCAGCCGCGATCACGGTGCCTGCTGCGCCGGCCGGCACCGAGCCGGAGAGTGCTGCGATGCTGGTCGAACGGGTACGCGGCGCCGGCGGCACTGTGGTGGCGACCGGAGGCTGCTTCGACCTGCTGCACGCCGGCCACGTCAGCCTGCTGCGGGCGGCCCGTGCCCTGGGCGACTGCCTCGTGGTGCTGTTGAACTCCGACGAGTCGGTGCGCAGGCTCAAGGGCGCCGGCCGCCCGAGAGTGCCGGCGGACGACCGCGCGGCCGTGCTGTCCGCTCTGAACTGCGTCGACGCCGTGCAGATCTTCGACGAGGTCACCCCTGAGAGGGCGCTCGAGCGGCTCCGGCCGGACGTCTTCGCCAAGGGCGGCGACTATGCGCTCGGCGAGCTGCCGGAGGCAGCGGCCGTTGCCCGCTGGGGTGGCCAGGCCGTGGTGCTGCCCTATCTGGAAGGCCGCTCCACCACATCGATCCTGCGGGAGGCGGCCCGTCATGGCTGAGCTCGGATCCGTTCTTGTCACCGGCGGCGCCTCCGGTCTCGGCGCCGCGGTGGTGGCTGCCGTGCGGGACGCCGGCGGGAGACCACTGGTCCTCGACCGCTCGCCGGTCCGCGACGTGGAGGCAGAGCAGGTCGACCTGGCCGATGCCCGGGCCACGGAGGAGGCGGTACGCCGGCTCGCCGGGCGGGCCGGCGGGCTGGACGCCGTCTTCACCGCCGCGGGCATGGACCGGTGCGGCACCCTCGCCGACGTACCGGGTGAGGAGTGGGACCGTGTCGTGCTGGTCAACCTGTTGGGAACTGCGGCGGTGGTACGGGCCGCGCTGCCCTACCTGCAGCGTTCCGACCGCGGCGGCAAGGTGATCACCGTAGCCTCCACGCTGGGCATCAGGGCGGTCAGCGACGCGACGGCATACTGCGCCTCGAAGTTCGGCGTGGTGGGCTTCACCCGGGCATTGGCGGCCGAGCTGCGCGGCTCGGTGGGCGTCACGCTGCTGATCCCTGGTGGCATGTCGACCGCCTTCTTCGACGACCGCGACGAGCAGTACAAGCCGCCGCCGGACGCCAAGCTCAACCGGCCGGCGGACGTCGCCGCGGCGGTGCTCTTCGCGCTGCGGCAGCCCCCCGGCTGCGAGGTCAAGGAGCTGGTGGTCACCGCGGCCACGGAAGGCAGCTGGCCGTAGCCTTCGCTGGCGTAGATGTCCGCCACGAGGGGCCGGTGAGCTTCGGTTCGCGACGCGGCCAAGGCCTGCCATCCCAACGTGTCAGGAGCATCCCGGTGCCCAAGCCTCGCCTGGCGATCCTCATCGGCAGCACCCGTCCCGGC
>JBPCOX010000143.1:0-8203 GCA_050999825.1 Mycobacteriales bacterium | reverse complement strand
CCTTGATGGCAATCTTGTCGGTGTCCGGACGCGGGAAGGCGCGCGACCGCGTCCGGTACAGCGCCGCCCACGCGTCCCCGTCGATGTCGGCACGCAAGGCCGTCTTTCGCCGGCGGTAGGGATCGTCCGCGCCGGTGAAGTAGGCGCGCCGGACGAAGAAGCTCTCCCCGTCGTACGCCGAATCGAGCAGCCAGCAGGCGCTGTCGGCGGTGCTGCTCGCGCGCACGACGCCGGTGGTGGAGTCACAGACGTCGACGCCACGGATCTCGACCACCAGCCCATCGGCTGTTACTCGATGCTCACGAAAGGGCTCGGCCGGTTCGCGACGGCGTCGGCCATCCGATCCGCTCACCTTCGCTCGTTGGTGCAGCGACGATGACGGCGGCACCCGCCCTACGGTGCGCGGGTGCGAGTCGCGACGTTCAACGTGCTGCACGGACGTTCGATCCAGGACGGCCGGGTGGACGGCGACCGGTTCGCGGCCGCGATCGCCGGCCTGGACGCCGACGTGATGGCGCTGCAGGAGGTCGACCGGGGGCAGGCCCGCTCCGGCAACCTCGACCTCCCGAGAATCGCGGCGGCGGCGGCGGGTGCGGTGGCGTGGCGGTTCACGCCGGCGGCGGTGCGGTTCGGCGACCGCTGGGTTCCGGCTCGGTCGGGGCAGGACGCGGGTGACGGTCCGGCGTACGGCGTCGTCCTGCTGAGCCGCTATCGGGTGTCCGGCTGGCAGGAGTTCCGGTTCCCGGCGGCGCCGATGCGCTCGCCGGTGCTGCTACCTGGTTCCGGTCGGATCCGGCTTCTTCGGGACGAGCCGCGGGTCGCGGTCGTCGCGCTGGTTCAAGCGCCCACCGGTCCCGTGACCGTGGCCGCAACGCACCTGTCGTTCGTTCCTGGCTGGAACGTCGGACAGCTGCTGGGGCTCGCTCGCGCGTTGCGCACACTGCCCGCGCCGCGACTCCTCCTCGGGGACTTCAATATCCCGGGAGTGCTACCGGGCCTGCTGACCGGTTGGACGTCGCTGGCGCGCGCTCCGACGTTCCCCAGCCCCCGGCCGCGCGTCCAGATCGACCACATCCTCGGCTCGGGACCTCTTGCGCCCGCGGGACGCGCGTCCACGCCGCCGACGGCCATCTCCGACCACCGTCCGCTGGTCGTCGATCTGGGGCCCTGAGCGACCGGCCCCAGCCGCGCCTGCGAGGCCCTCGGTGCCGACCATGCGACGCTGTCGAGGTGCCGATGCACGCTCCGCTGCCCGCCCCCCGCGCTCGCGGCGCCGTCCGCCGGGGCGCTCTGCCGCTGCTCGCCCTGGCCCTTGCCGCCTGCTCAGCCAACCCCGGCAGTGGCGGTCCGCAGGCCGGTCAGGCGCGGGCCGCCGCGACCCCGGCGGCCGCCGTTACCCCGCCGCCGACCGTTCCGGCCAGCGGCGGACCCAGCGGCGAGCCGGTGACCATCGCATTCGGCGGAGACGTGCACTTCATGGGCTCCTCCGGCGTACGGCTCGCCAACGACCCGGCGACGGCGGTCGGGCCGATGGCGACCGTCCTGCGGGCAGCCGACCTCGCCATCGTCAACCTCGAGACGGCGATCACCACCCGAGGGACGCCGCAGGTCAAGACCTACCGCTTCCGGGCGCCGGCGTCGGCCTTCACCGCGCTGCGCGCGGCCGGGATCGACATCGTGACCCAGGCCAACAACCACGGCATGGACTTCGGCCTCGTCGGCCTGCGCGACTCCCTCGATGCGGCCCATGCGGCGAGGTTCCCCGTCGTGGGCATCGGCCTCGACGAGGCCGCAGCCTATGCGCCCCACCGGGTCACGGTCCGGGGCCAGCGGATCGCCGTCCTCGGCGCCACCGACGTGCTCGACGACAACCTGATCGCGTCCTGGACCGCCGGCCCGGACCTCCCCGGGCTGGCGACGGCCAAGCGGGTGGACCGACTGGTGTCGGCGGTCCGGGCGGCAAGGTCCGACTCGGACACCGTGATCGTCTACCTGCACTACGGGTCTGAGCTGCACGCCTGCCCGACCGAGCGCCAGCGCACTCTTGTACGCCGACTCGTCGAGGCCGGCGCCGACATCCTCGTCGGCTCGCACGCGCACGTGCTGCTCGGCGCGGGCTACTACGGCAACGCCTACGTCGACTACGGGCTCGGCAACTTCGTCTTCTACGTGGAGCGGCAGGGGCCGACGAGGGAGACCGGCGTACTCACCCTGACGGTGCGCGGCCGCGCCGTGACGGGGAGCCGGTGGGACCCCGCGACGATCGAGGGCGGCGCGCCGCGGCCGCTCACCGGTGCCGCCGCGGATCAGGCCGTCCGCCGCTGGTCGGCCCTGCGCAGCTGCACCGGGCTGGCGCCGCGTCCGGCCGGCTAGCAGCCCACCCCCGCCAGCAGCCGGACCAGCCTCGCCGTATCGGGCAGGTCCGGTGGCCGGACGACCTCGCCGGTGCGCACGTACAGGAAGCCGGCACCGACCTGTGCCGGGTCGACGCCGGAGATGCCGGCCCAGGCCAGCCGGTAGACCGCGAGCTGCAGGGCCGCACCAGCGGGATTGCGCGGGAACTGCCCGGTCTTGTAGTCGATCACGTCGAAGCCGCGGGCGGTGCGGTAGACCGCGTCGATCCGGCCGCGCACCAGCCGGTCGCCCACGAAGAGCTCGAAGCGCGCCTCGACGGCGTGCGGGCGGACCCCGGCGTAGGGCGATCGGGCGAACGCCGCCTGCAACGCGGCGAGCTCCTCGTCACCGGGTACGTCGGCATCCGCGGCGCCGGGCATGGCCCCGGCGTCGAACAGCGGGCGCTCGGCGAACAGTTGCTCCACCCACGCGTGGAAGCGGGTTCCCCGCCGGGCCGCCTCGTCGGGCCGCGCCGGCATCGGTCGGGCGAGCGACTGCGCCAGACCGTCGGGGTCGGCGGCCAGGCGCACCACCTGGCTGGCCGTCAGCGAGCGCGGCAACGGCACGAGCCGGTCCCCGCCGGAGGCCGCGGCGAGCTCCGCCAGCAGCACCCCTGCCTCGGCCCCCCACCGCGCCAGCTGGCCGCGCTCACCCTCCGACAGGTCGGAGCCGTCGGCATCGGGCATCGCGCCGCCGGCCGCCAGGGCCTCGCCCACCGCCTGGGCAGCGGCTCGGCGGCGAGCGAGCGCGAGCGGTTCGTACGGCGCCGGCCAGGAGACGTCCACCGCTGCACCGATCAATGGGTTGGTCTCGCCGGCGTCCTCGACCCAGGTGCCCACGGTGCCGGCGCCAGCCACGCAGGCATCGTGAATCTCCTCGAGGAACGGCGACAGCTCCTTGGCGTTGGTCTGGGTCAGCCCCCAGTGGTAGCCGCTGGCCAGCAGCCGGTGCCTCGCTCGGGTGACCGCGACATAGGCCAGCCGTCGCTCCTCCTCCAGCTCGTCCCCCCGGCAGAGCTCCTTGAACGCCGCGATGCCCTTGCCGGTGAGCTCGGGATCGGGGGGCAGGTCGGCGCAGTCGCCCCGCAGCTGGTAGGGCAGCACCTTCGCCGCCCTGGTCCACAGGGACCGGCCCTGCCGGGACGGGAACACCTCCTCGCACAACCCTGGTAGGACGACGACGTCCCACTCCAGGCCCTTCGCCTTGTGCACCGTGAGCAGCTTGATGGTGTTCGTCGCCGCCACCGCGCCGATGTCGAGCCCGTCCTCGGCGTCGCCGGCGGCCTGCAGAAAGGCGAGGAAGGCGCCGAGGTCGGCCGCGCCGTCCAGGCCGGCGAAGGACGCCGCGTGATCGAGAAAGGCGGCCAGGTTCGCCGCCCGGGCGATCGCCATCGGCGCCGGCTGTGCCTCGATCTCCGCCGCGAGCCCGATAGCTGTGACGACACCGCTGACCGCCTCCACGACCGGCTGGGCGGTCAGCGGTCGAAGGGCCTTCAGCTCGGCGGCCAGAGCCCGCAGCCGGCGAAGCCCCTCGCCGGAGTACCTGCTGTCCTCCGGCCGGAGGCTGTCGAGCGCGTCGGTCAGCGCCACGACGTCACACGGGTCGACCGCCAGCGTTGCCTTGCGGAGCTCCTGCCCGCAATCCGGATCGGGGTCGGCGTCCGGGCCGTCGTCCGCCTCCGAGCCGACCAACGCCGAGGCGTGGTGGCCGAGCGCCACCAGGTCACGGGGCCCGATCCGCCACCGCGGACCGGTCAGCAGCCGCATCAGCGCGGCGTTGGCCGTGGGCTCGGCGAGTACCTCGAGGGTGGCGACGACGTCGGCGACCTCTGGCATCTCCAGCAGGCCACCGAGGCCGACTACCTCCACCGGCAGCTCCCGCCCTACCAGCTCCTCGTGCAGCAGGCCGAAGTCGGACCGCCGCCGGCACAGCACGGCCACCTGGCCGGGATCGACGTGCTCCCGGCGTATCGCCCGCTCGATCTCCTCGCCGACCCAGTCGACCTCCGCCAGGACGGTCAGATGCCGAGCACAGCGGACGTCACCGGCGCCGTCTCGTCCGGGCCCCACTGACAGGACGGGTACGTCGAGGTGTGGCCGGCGGGAGCCGGCGCGGGACTCCCGCAACGGCGCGGACACCTTGTTGGCGACCTCGAGGATGCGGCTGTCGTTGCGGAAGCTGGTCATGAGGAACTGCGCGCCGAAGTCGGCCAGCTCCGGCCCTCGGAAGTGCTGGGGAAAGCGCAGCAGGTTGCCCACGGACGCGCCGCGCCAGCCGTAGATGGACTGGCAAGGGTCGCCGACCGCCGTCACCGGGTGAGCCCCGCCGGAGAACAGCGCCGCCAGCAGCAGTCGCTGCGCCACACCGGTGTCCTGGTACTCGTCGAGGACGACGACCGGGTAGCGGTCACGCTCGAGCACGCCCACCTCTGGCCGGCGGATCGCGATCTCGGCGGCCAGGGCGACCTGGTCGCCGTAGTCGACGAGATCGAGGTCCGCCTTGGCCCGGCGGTAGCCCTCGACCAGCGTCAGCAGCTCGTCGCGGGCCAGCGCCGCGGTCGACACGTCGCGCACGTGTTGTGGCGGCCGATCCAGGCCCGCCACCTGGGCGCGAAGGGCGGCGTCGCACTGACGCACGTGCGCGGCGGTGACCAGGTGTTCGGACATCTCGGCGTCGAGGTTGAGCAGGTAGCGCGCCACCGTCGGCGGCTTCCACTCCAGCGCCTGAAAGGGCCCGGTCGCGGCGTTCACGACCCGTACGGCGAGCTGCCACCGGCCGGCCTCGGTGAGCAGCGTCGTCAGCGGCTCGCGGCCGATGCGCAGCGCATGATCGGCCAGCAGCCGCGCGGCGTAGGCGTGGTAGGTCGACACGGTGGGCTCGTCGTCGTCCTGCTGGGCCGACGCGGTGGCACCGGTCCCGAGCGTTTCGAGCGCCAGCCGGACGCGGGACGCCAGCTCGACGGCCGCCTTGTTGGTGAAGGTCAGGCCCAGCACGGCGGCGGGAGCAATGCCGTGCCAGGCGACGAGGTGGACGACGCGCGCCGCCATGACGGCGGTCTTGCCCGAGCCGGCACCCGCGACGACCAGCTGAGGTTGCATCGGGTAGGTGATGATTCGCAGCTGCTCGTCGGTGTAGGGCATGCCGAGCAGCTCGCGCAGGTAGCTGCCACTGGCCTCCGGCCGGGTGCGGGTCACCGCACCACCGCGGCGCCGGCATCCTGGGCCGGACAGCAGCGCCGGAAGTCACATCGCTCGCAGAGCTCGTTGCGCCGGGCCGGAAAGCGCTCCGCTAGTACGCCGGCCACGGTCCGGGCCAGCAGCGCGTCCGCCCACGTTGCGCCGTCGTCGTCGCGGCGAAGGGGGTCCTGCGCGCGCACGGTCGGCGTACCGGCCTTCCCGTGCCGCAGCTCGACCAGCTCCGCGCCGCCCAGGACCGGCTCGGGACCGACCCACTCGGCGAGCCCGCCCTCTCGTACGGCCAGCTGGTACATGCCGAGCTGCGGGTCAGACTGCGCGTCGGCGATCGAGGGCAGCGTGCTTGAGGTCTTGAAGTCGACGACGTGCACGCGATGGTCCGGGTCCACCTCGAGCCGGTCGATGCTGCCCCGCAGCCGGGCACCCCCAACCGGTACGTCGAAGCGCGCCTCACCGGCGAGGTAGGAGCGGCCGTTGGCCGCCTGCCAGTTCAGGAAGCGCTGCAGGGCCTTGCGCGCCTGGCGACGCTCACGGTCGCTCTCCCATGGTGCGGCGAAACCGAGCGAGCCCCAGACACCGTCCAGCCGGCCGAGCAGCGCCTCCGGCTCGGCTGGCAGCCGGTCCTGCGCAACAAGGTGCGCCAGCGCGTGGATAACCGTGCCGAAGCCCTGGGCAGTCGTCGACGCGGTGGCCGCCTTGGCCTCCCGGTTGAGGAACCACGCCAACGGGCATCGCTCGTAGCCGCTGACCGCCGACCCGGACAGCGCCACCGGCTGGTCGACCGGCCGCACCGGAGCCGCCCCCGCAGAGTCTTCGAGCAGGCCCCACCAGGAGTCGGGATGCGCCGCCGGAACTCGCGGCCGACCATCCGCTCCCGGCCCCGCCAGCCGGGCCAGCAGCCCCACCGCTGCGGCCCGCACCGGAGCCCGCACGTCCGGATCTTGCGCGGCCCGTCGTAGCCGGCCCGCGAGCGAGGGCAGGGACAGCAACGCGGCAGCCGGCGCTTCGACCGGCGGCACCGCCAGGTCGAGCTCGGAGAGGAACCGCGACGGACGATCGCCGGCGTCGTCCTCGGACTGCACCGCCGTGAGCACCAACCGGTCACGAGCCCGGGTGACCGCGACATAGAACAGCCGCCGCTCCTCCGCCAGCAGCGCCGAGCCGCTCGGGGCGGGCAGCATCTCGCCGCGAGAGAGCCGGTCGGCGTCGAGCAGCGAACCGCGCCGGCGCAGGTCCGGCCAGCTGCCCTCCTGTACGCCGGCCACCACCACCAGCCGCCACTCGAGGCCCTTGGCCCGATGCGCGGTCAGCAGCCGGACCGCCCCGGTGGCGAGGCTGCCCTCGCTCCGGCTGGACGACGGGATCTCCTGGGCCTCCAGCTCGTCGAGCAGTACGCCGATCCCGGCCCGAGGAGAGCGCTCCTGCAGGCGGGAAAGCGCCTCGAACAGCGCCAGCACGGCATCGAGGTCACGGTCGGCGGCCCGACCCGGCTGGCCCCCGGCCAGCGACTCGCGGGCCAGCCGGTGCGGCCATCGACTGCCGTCCCAGATGCTCCACAACGCCTCCTCGGCGCAGCGTCCGGTCGCCAACATCTCCGCCGCGGCCGTCAGCAGGTCGCAGAGCCGGCGGGCCGGCCTGGCGATCCAGTCCTCGATCAGGGCGAGCTGGCGTGGGTCGGCGACGGCCTCCCGGATCAGGACCGCCGAGGAACGCGGCAACCGCGGCCCTCCACCCGGCTCCGACGGACCGCCGGCGGAACGCTCCAGCTGGCGGAGCGCCCGCCCGAGCCGGCGCAGGTCGGTCGGGGCAGCCCGCACGAGCGGGGAGGTCAGCAGCAGCCGGGTCGCCTCGGCGGTAAGAGCGGCCGGGTTGGCCGCGCACCGCAACGCCAGCAACAGCGGGGTGCCTGTGGGTTCCCCCGCCACCGGCACCTCGTCGGCCGCCACGGCGACAGGTACGCCGGCGGCGACCAGCGTCCGCCGGAGCGCCGGCAGGCTGCGGACGCCGGAGCGGACCAGCACCGCCATGTCCGACCATGGCATCGCGGCCTCGAGGTGGGCCCGCCGCAGGATGTCGGCGACCGACACCGCCTCGTCGGCGGCCGAGGCGAAGAGCCGGATCTCCACACCGCCGTCGGTGGTACCGGGTCCGGGAGCGAGCCGGCGGTGCTCGGTACGGCGCTCGGCCGACAACCTCGGAGCCGGCAGCCGCTCCGCCACCGCGCGGGAGCAGCGCAGCAGCTCCCGGCCGGCCCGACGGGAGACGCGCAGTGCGAGGGTGGGCGCCGGCGCACCACTGGAGGTGCAGAAGCGCGCCGGGAACCCGATCAGGCCGGCCACGTCGGCGCCCCGGAACGCATAGATCGACTGGTCTGGATCACCGACGACGACGAGGTCACGCCCACCGCCGCCCAGCGCCCCCAGCAGCTCCTCCTGTGCCGGGTCGGTGTCCTGGTACTCGTCGACGAAGACGGCGAGGTAGCGGCCCTGGATCTCGGCCAGGACGGCAGGGTCCTCCAGGGTCCGGAGCGCACGCCGGACCAGCTCGCCGTAGTCCATCTCCCTGGCCCCGAGGACCGCGACGTACTCGTCGAAGAAGTCCGCGGCGGCTCGCCA
>JBPCOX010000116.1:0-6985 GCA_050999825.1 Mycobacteriales bacterium | reverse complement strand
CCATGGTGCGGGGTGGTGCCGGTCGCGCCCCGGAACCGGCGGGCGAAGGTCCGTGGCGACATCAATGCTCGGGCGGCGAGGTCCTCGACGGTCAACGGCTCGGCCAGGTGCTCGAGCGCCCATGGCAGCATGTCACCGAGATCTTCTCCGCGCCGCGGGTCCGGCACCGGCGCCTCCACGTACTGCGCCTGGCCACCGTCGCGGTGGGGCGGTACCACCATCCGCCGGGCGATCGCGTTGGCCACCGTGGCGCCGCACTCCTGGCGCAGGATGTGCAGGCACAGGTCGATGCCGGCCGCCGTCCCGGCACTGGTCAGCACCTGGCCCTCGTCGACATAGAGCACGTTGCGGTCGACCCGGACCTGCGGGTAGTCCGCCGCGAGCTGGTCGGCGTGCATCCAGTGGGTGGTGGCCCGCCGGCCGTCGAGCAACCCCGCGGCGGCGAGCACGAAAGCGCCGGAACAGACGCTCAGGACCCGAGCCCCCCGGTCGACGGCGTCGCGCAACGCCTGCAGCAGTGGCTCGGACGCCGCGCTCTTGTCGACCTGCCAGGCCGGGATGGCGATGAGGTCCGCCTCAGCCAGCCGCTCGAGCCGGTACGGCGTGTCGATGAAAAAGCCGGAGGTGGTGCGCAGCGGCGGTTCCTCGACCGCGCAGACGGCGAAGTCGAAGCGGGGAAGCCCCTGGGCGCTGCGGTCGAGCCCGAACACCTCGCACATCACGCCGAGCTCGAAGGCCGCCACCCCGTCGCCGACCGGAACCGCCACGTTGCGCAACATGCTCCCAGTATGGCAGGAAATCGTCGCGACGCGGCAGTACTGCCACTCGCGGGAATGCCCTCCGCGGCGCAGGCTCGACCTATGACACTCGTCTTGATCGTGGCGATCCTGCTGATGGCGTTGCTCGTCCCCCGTTACGGAGCCGATTCGCGCGACGGCCGGGACTGGCAGCCGAGCGTGCCGCTGGACCGCAGCCCGCACCACTGAGTCGACTAGCGGTTGCCGAGGTAACCGCCGGCCACCAGGGTGACGAACCGGTGCACGGCGTCCTCGTTCGGCGCCAGCGGGCCGGGAGAGAAGTGCGGCGAGGAGATCCCGCGTTGCACCGACTCGCAGGCCGCCCAGTCCTGCCCGTTCGTGCGGTCCCAGAAGTCCACCGCGTACGCCGGATCGAACCTCGCCTGCTCGAGCGCCTCCGGCGGAAAGAGCCACTCGCAGGTCACCCGGGTGCACCCCGGTGTGAGCGGCTCGAGCCGATGGGTGAGCACGTAGTCGGGGTGCAGGCTGATCAGCAGATCGGGGAAGAGGCCGAGGTATGCCACGGTCCGCCGCGAATGGTCGGTCAGGCCGGGGATCGGGACGCCGCCGCTGCGGCCGTCCAGGGACATGGTCTCGGCGTGCGCGGCCAGGTCCATCTCGCCGCCGACCCACGCGCCGGGCAGGTCGAAGTTCACGCCGCTGTCCGGCGGACTGACCCGGCACAGCTCTGGGTGAATCTGCGGGCAGTGGTAGCACTCGTGGTAGTTCTCCGAGATCACCTTCCAATTCGCGGCCACGAGGTAGTCCCGGCCGGCCCCACGTACCAACCGCCCGGGCGAATACGGCGCCACCAGGGCTGCCAAGGCGCCGATGTGCTCGGCGAAGGCCGGCGGGTCGGCGTACCCGGAGACGAAGGGCCAGCCGTGCCAGTGGGTGACCGGTAGGGCCACCAGGCCGTGGTCGTCCACGGCGAAGTCCGGGTTCTCCACGAAGCCGGGAGCGGCCAGCAGCGAACCGTCCAACCGGTAGCTCCACGCGTGGTACGGACAGGTGACGGCACGGCCGCCGGCCGACCCGCCGGTCGGCAACAACTCGTGCCCCCGGTGCCGGCAGACGTTGGCGAACCCTCGCAGCACGCCGGCGTCGTCGCGGGTCAGCAGGACGCCGATCTCACCAGCCCGCACGACGCGATGGCCGCCGGCCGTCAGTTCATCGGACCGTCCGACGCAGCTCCAGGAGCGGGCGAAGAAGTGTTCGAGCTCCCAGGCCAGAACCTCCGAGCTGGTGTACGCGGTCGCCGGCAGCATCCCGCTGCGACCCAAGGGGCGGAGCGCGCCGGCCAGGTCGGCGGCTGGCACCGGGGCCGGTGGCCTCCTCATGTTGGTCATCACCATGATCCACATCCTAGAACGTTGGCTGTCGCGGCCCGGCAGCCGCGGAATCCGGCCGGGAACATCGCGGGACCGTCAACGGTTGGAAAGCACTGTAAGGTTGTAATCAATGGATAAGGAGATCTCCATGCAAGGACGCAGAGGCGGCCACGGCCGCAGAGGTGGTTGGACCACCGAACCGCAGAGCGCTGCAGACCTCAGCGGCTGGCTGGCCGGCCGGCTGCCCGACGACTGGTTCGAGGGTTCGCCGGAGGTCACCGTCGACCGGGACGAGATCGTCGTGGTCGGCACGCTGACGGCCCCCAAGGTCGAAGGTGACGACGCCGCAGTGGCGGCCGCGGCTGACGGTCGGATTCGCCGGTTCCGGGAAGACACCCGGGAACTCCGGATGGAGATCGCCCGCGAGGCCGAGCACCGCTACGGCCGCAAGGTCGCGTGGGGGGCGCAAACCGCCGGCCGCCAGGAGCTGTTCACGACGATCAGCGTTCCGGTGATGACCCGGCTGCGCCAGCCCGAGCGGCAGGTCCTCGACACGCTGGTGGACGCGGGCGTCGCCCGCAGCCGCAGTGAGGCGCTCGCATGGTGCGTGCGCCTCGTGGGCCGGCATCAGAACGACTGGATCACCGGCCTGCGCGACGCGCTGGTCGGGGTCGAGCAGGCCCGATCCAGCGGTCCTGACCTGTCGGGCAGCAAGTCTCCCGGCGCGTCGCAGGCGTGAACCGGGCGGCGGTCGGGCAGCGTCGTGGGCATGCGCCTTCCCCTGACCCGTCGTCCGACCGCCGTCCTGCTCGCCACCGCCTGTGCCGCAGCGCTGGCGGCCTGCTCCAGCGACAAGGCGCCCGGCCCGGGCGAGGGCGGTGGCGGGGGCGCGGCCGAAGGCTCCGCGCCCGCGAGCCCGACCGTTCCGGCGAGCGCCAGCCCGGCGCCGCTGGCCCAGCTGCCGGTCGGTGGACGGACGATCTTCCCCAGATACCGGGTGGTCTGCTACTACGGCGGCGCGGCGGGCGGCGCGCTCGGCGTACTGGGTGAAGGCACGCCGGCGCAAGCCGGCCAGCGCCTGCTGAAGGCCGCAGCGCCGTTCAAGACGGCCACCAGGCCGGTCCTCCCCGCCTTCGAGCTGATCACCACGGTGGCGCAGGCGCACGCCGGCGACGACGGCGACTACAGCGAGCCGACGGCCGCCGCGGACGTCCAGCGCTACCTGACCGAGGTTCGAAAGATCAAGGGACTGCTCATCCTGGACCTCCAGCCGGGTCGGTCGGACTTCCTGTCCCAGGCCCGTCTGTACGAGAAGTTCCTCGAGCAGCCCGACGTCGGGCTGGCACTGGACTCCGAGTGGCACATGAAGCCCGGTCAGGTCCCGGGCAAGGTCATCGGGTCGGCCAGCGCGGCGGAGATCAACTCGGTGTCGGCGTACCTGTCCGGCATCGTGGCGCGAAAGAAGCTGCCCCAGAAGTTGTTCGTAATCCACCAGTTCACCCTCGCGATGGTGCAGAACAAGCCACAGATCACCTCGCCGCCCGGTCTAGCGGTGGTATTCCACATCGACGGGTTCGGTAGCCGGGCGGCCAAGCTGCAGAAGTACGCCGTACTGCACGTCAAGCCGCCCTTCTACAACGGCCTGAAATTGTTCTACGACGAGGACATCAAGCGGTTCTCGCCCAAGGAAGCCGTGGCGTTGACTCCAAGTCCCGACCTCTTCAGTTATCAGTAGGGTCGCCGACCGGAACCCGCCCCTGTCCACCACCGATCGATCGGAGATCCGTGCGCGCCACCGTCTTTCACGGGCCGGGTGACGTCCGCGTCGAAGAGGTGCCCGACCCTGCGATCGAGGCGCCGACCGACGCGCTGGTCCGGGTGACCCACGCCTGCATCTGTGGCAGCGACCTGTGGCCCTACCGCGGCGTGGGCAGCAAGGAGCCCGGCACCCGGATCGGCCACGAGCTGATGGGGCGGGTCGAGGAGGTGGGCGCCGAGGTGCACTCGATCCGGCCCGGCGACCTGGTGCTGGCTCCGTTTGCGATCTCCGACGGCACCTGCGAGTTCTGCCGGGAGGGCCTGCAGACCTCCTGCCTCAACAGTCTCTACTGGGGCGCCGACACCGACGGCGGCCAGGGCGAAGCGGTGCGGGCGCCGTACGCCGACGGCACTCTGGTGGCGCTGCCCCCCGACTTCACCGAGGACGACGAGCGGCTGCCGGCGGTGCTGCCGCTGACCGACGTGATGGGCACCGGTCACCACGCAGCGAGGTCCGCCGGCGTGCGGCCGGGCATGACGGTGGCCGTCGTGGGAGACGGCGCGGTGGGACTCTGCGGCGTGCTGGCGGCGGCCCGGCTCGGCGCCGAGCGGGTCATCGTCCTCGGCCGGCACGAGGATCGGACGTCGCTGGCCCGCCGCTTCGGCGCCACCGACGTGGTACCGCAACGCGGCGAGGAGGCGATCGCCGCGGTGCGCGAGCTGACCGGTGGGCGGGGCGCGCACGCGGTTCTCGAGTGCGTCGGCACCCAGGACTCGTTCGGTACGGCGACCTCGATCACGCGCGATGGCGGCGGGGTCGGCTTTGTCGGCGTACCACAGCTCGTCGACTCGCTCGACATCCACGACATGTTCGGCCGCAACCTCGGGGTCCGCGGCGGGGTCGCACCGGTCCGCGCCTATCTGCCCGAGCTGCTGGCCGACGTGGTGGCCGGAACGCTCGACCCGTCGCCGGTACTCGACCTGATCGTCGACCTCGACGGCGTGCCTGACGGCTACGCCGCGATGGACGCGCGGCGGGCGATCAAGGTGATGGTACGGCTCTGACCTGCGGTTTAGACGTCGGAGTGGTCCGGTAGGATGGCGGGTTTCCCGGCCACACGCGACGCTGGCGGCGTGCTGGGTCGACGTTCTCGCGTACTGCCGGCACGAGGAGCCAACCGTGACGACGATCTCCGGCCTTGATGCCGCCCCGACCACCAACGCCAAGCTGGTCCGCTGGGTCCAGGAGATCGCCGAGCTCACGTCGCCGGACCGGGTCGAGTGGTGCGACGGCTCCGACGAGGAGTGGGAGCGGCTGACCTCCATGCTCGTGGAGCAGGGGACGATGCGCCGGCTCAACCCGGACAAGCGGCCCAACAGCTTCTACGCCGCGTCGGATCCGAGCGATGTCGCGCGGGTCGAGAGCCGCACCTTCATCTGCTCCGAGCGCGAGGAGGACGCCGGCCCGACGAACAACTGGATGGACCCGGGCGAGATGCGGGCCACCCTCAAGGGGCTCTTCGAGGGCTGCATGCGGGGCCGGACCATGTACGTCGTCCCGTTCTCGATGGGCCAGCTCGGCTCACCGATCAGCCAGCTCGGCATCGAGATCACCGACTCGGCGTACGTCGTGGTCAACATGCGGATCATGACCCGGATGGGCCAGGCCGCCCTCGACCTCATGACCGATGACACGTTCTTCGTGCCGGCAGTGCACTCGGTGGGCAAGCCGCTCGCTGCCGGCGAGCCCGATGTCGCCTGGCCGTGCAACGACACGAAGTACATCACCCACTTCCCGGAGACCCGAGAGATCTGGTCGTTCGGGTCGGGCTACGGCGGCAACGCGCTGCTCGGCAAGAAGTGCTACGCGCTGCGGATCGCCAGCGTGATGGCCCGCGACGAGGGCTGGCTGGCCGAGCACATGCTGATCCTCAAGCTGATCTCTCCCGAGGGCTCGGCACGCTACATCGCCGCGGCCTTCCCCAGCGCCTGCGGCAAGACCAACCTGGCCATGCTGCAGCCGACGGTGCCCGGGTGGACCGCCGAGACCGTGGGCGACGACATCTGCTGGATGCGTTTCGGTGCCGACGGCCGGCTCTACGCGATCAACCCGGAGGCCGGCTTCTTCGGCGTCGCCCCGGGGACGGGTGAGTCGACGAACCCGAGCGCGGTCGCGACCCTGTGGGGCAACTGCATCTTCACCAACGTCGCGCTCACCGACGACGGCGACGTCTGGTGGGAGGGCCTGACCGACACCCCGCCGGCACACCTGACCGACTGGAATGGTCGCGACTGGACGTCGGAGTCCGCCGAGCTGGCGGCGCACCCCAACGCCCGCTTCACCGCACCGGCCGGGCAGTGCCCGACGATCGCGCCGGAGTGGCAGGACCCGGCCGGCGTACCCGTCTCGGCGATCCTGTTCGGCGGACGCCGTGGTAGCGCCGTACCGCTGGTCACCGAGTCCTTCGACTGGCAGCACGGCGTGTTCCTCGCCTCGAACGTCGCCTCCGAGGGCACCGCGGCAGCCGAGAACAAGGTGGGGGAGCTGCGCCGGGACCCCTTCGCGATGCTGCCGTTCTGCGGCTACAACATGGGCGACTACTTCGGCCACTGGCTGCGGATCGGCCGCGACGCCGACCCCGGGAAGCTGCCGCGGATCTACTGGGTCAACTGGTTCCGCAAGGACGCCGAGGGCCGTTACGTGTGGCCGGGGTTCGGCGAGAACAGTCGGGTGCTCAAGTGGACCTCCGAGCGCCTCGACGGTGCCGACGGGGCGCAGGAGACGCCGATCGGGTTGCTCCCGACGAAGGACGTCTTCGACACCGACGGCCTGGACCTCACCGACGAGCAGCTCGAGCTGCTCCTGAGCGTCGACGCCGAGGTGTGGCGCGAGGAGGCCGCCCGGATGGTGCCGGACTACGAGAAGTTCGGCGACCACCTGCCGGCGGAGCTCTGGGGCGAGCACAAGCGGCTTGTCGAGCGCCTGGGCTGAGGCCGCCGTCCGGACCCGGCCGGCGGCGGCGCGACTCATCGCAGGAATTCCGCGATCGCCTCGGCGACCTGGGTCGGCTGGTCTTCTAGGGAGAAGTGCCCGGCGGC
>JBPCOX010000141.1:0-2531 GCA_050999825.1 Mycobacteriales bacterium | reverse complement strand
TGATCTACCGCCGGTTCGACTACATGGTCATCGACCTCGGCGGCGGGCAGCTCGGTTACCGCACCACCCGGGAGACGATCGGCGGTACCGACGACGCCACCGTGTCGATCCAACCTCGGCTCGAGCGAGCGGCGGCGGCCGCCGACGTACCGGTCGAGGCCTGCACCTTCCGAGCCGACGGAGACACGGTCTGTCGGTCAGACACCGTCGCCGTGCACGCCTGGTGGACCGCTGACGGTGAGATCCAGCGGCTGGACGAGCGGGCGGTGAACCATGCACCCGGCGTCCTGTACAAGGCCTACACGAAGGGGTGGCAGCGGGTGGCGACGGCAGCGGCGACCGTGGCCGGTGCACCGGTCCCCGGAGTGCTGGTCCCCGGCTTGCCGCCGGTGCTGGTCAGCGCCCGCCAGGGTGAGATGACGGTCTGCCACGGCGGCTGCTGACGGTCAGCCGAACCCAACGCGGTACGCCGGTGGTCGCGGCGGCGAGGCCCGTCCACGCAGGAGGTAGGCCCCGGCCATCCCGGCGAGAAAGCCCGCGACGTGGGCCAGGTAGGCCACTCCCGCCCCGCCGCCGACCCCGGTGCCGCGGAAGTACACGTACTGCAGCAGGAACCACGACCCGAGCACCAGCCAGGCCGGCAGCCGCATCGGGATGAAGAAGAAGATCGGTACCAGGCTCAGCACCCGGGCCCGCGGAAACATCACCAGGTAGGCACCCAGCACCCCGGCGATCGCGCCCGATGCGCCGACGAGGGTCTCCTGCGACCCGGCGTAGAACAGAGCAAATGCGTACGCCGCGGCGTACCCGCAGGCCAGGTAGAACAGCAGGTAGCGCACTCGGCCGAGCCGGTCCTCGACGTTGTTGCCGAAGACGAAGAGGAACAGCAGGTTGCCCAGCAGGTGTAGCCAGCCGCCGTGCAGGAACATCGCGAACAGCACGGAGAGCGCCGGGGTCTTCTTGTACGTCGGCTGGTCCACCACGCAGCCGGTGCGGCCGGCGGCGTCGGTGCCGACCTCACCGGTGGGCACGGCGTCGTCCAGCTGCCGGTTGGACACCATCTCCTTCGGGACCGCGGCGTACTCCTGGAAGTAGGCGAGCTGGTGGCAGTACGCGGCCGCGCGGCTGGTCCCGCGGTCGGCCAGCCCGGACACCGGCTCGGTCAGGAAGACGCCGACGTTGAGCAGGATGAGCAGGTAGGTGACGACCGGCGTCCGGCGTACGGGGTTGGCGTCATGGATCGGGATTACCACGCCGGTCAGTCTGCAGGTACGCCGCTCAGAGCGCCGGGTCGGCCAGCATCTCGGTAACCAGTGCCGCGATCGGCGAGCGCTCCGACCGGGTCAGCGTCACGTGGGCGAAGAGCGGGTGCCCCTTCAGGGCCTCGATCACCGCCGCCACCCCGTCGTGCCGCCCGACCCGCAGGTTGTCGCGCTGGGCGACGTCGTGGGTGAGCACGACGCGCGAGCCGGCGCCGATCCGGGAGAGCACCGTCAGCAGGACGCCGCGCTCCAGCGACTGTGCCTCGTCGACGATCACGAACGCGTCGTGCAGCGAGCGGCCGCGGATGTGGGTGAGCGGCAGCACCTCCAGCATGCCGCGCCCGAGGATCTCCTCGATCACCTGCGCCGACACCAGCGCGGACAGCGTGTCGAAGACCGCCTGCGCCCAGGGCGACATCTTCTCGTTCTCGCCGCCGGGGAGGTAGCCGAGCTCCTGGCCACCCACGGCGTACAGCGGACGGAACACCATCACCTTGCGGTGCCGCCGGCGCTCCAGCACCGCCTCGAGACCCGCGCAGAGGGCGAGTGCCGACTTGCCGGTGCCGGCCCGGCCACCGAGCGACACTGCTCGGCGCTGCGCCCGTGCAGCCCGAAGGCCTCCCGGTCGCGGCGGATCAGCCGGACCGACTTGTCCGGCTGCACCCGGCCCAGCGCCCGCCCGCGCTCGGAGAGCAGGACAAGCCCGGTGTGGCAGGGCAGCTCACGGGCCGCCTGAATGTCGACCGTCTCTTCCCGGAACAGCTCGTCGACGTCCTCGGCGGGCACCTCCAGCTCCGCCATCCCGGTCCAGCTGCCGTCGACCAGCTCCGCGCGGTACTCCTCGGCGGCCAGCCCGACCGAGGCCGCCTTGACCCGCAGCGGCAGGTCCTTGCTCACCAGTACGACGTCCGCGCCGTCGGCCACCAGGCTGCGCGCCACGGCAAGGATCCGGCTGTCGTTGTCGCCGAGGCGGAACCCGGCCGGCAGGACTGCCGGATCGGTGTGGTTGAGGTCCACCCGTACGGTCCCGCCGACCGCACCGACCGGGATCGGCTCGTCCAGCCGGCCGTGCCGGGCCCGCAGGTCGTCGAGCAGCCGCAGCGCCTGCCGGGCGAAGTAGCCGAGCTCGGGATGCGCCCGCTTCGCCTCCAGCTCGGCGATCACGACAACCGGGAGTACGACATCGTGCTCATCGAAGCGACCCACCGCCGCCGGGTCGGCCAGCAGGACGCTGGTGTCCAGGACGTAGGTGCGCCGATCGGTGCGGCC
>JBPCOX010000243.1:0-2866 GCA_050999825.1 Mycobacteriales bacterium | reverse complement strand
GGTCGACCTCGCTCACGTCGTCGCTGACGAACTCGGCGCCGAAGCGCTCCGCCTGCTTGCGCATGCCGATCATGAGGTCCGGGCCCATGACGCCGTCCGGCCAGCCGGGGAAGTTCTCCACGTCGGTAGTGGTCATCAGCGCCCCGCCCGAGGTGACTCCCTCGATGACCAGCGGCCGGAGGTTGGCCCGGGCGGCGTAGATGGCGGCGGTGTAGCCAGCCGGGCCGGAGCCGATGATCATAACGTCGCGGACGTCCGCAGCGGGCGCGCCTGGAGTGCTCATGCTGGGCCGCTCCTTCCGCTGGCCGAGGACCCGGCCGGGACCGGTCCCAGATCAACGCCAGTCTAGGGAGAGGCCATTCCCGTAGGGCCCGGGAGCCGGGTGAAATAGCGCAGGTCGGGGTTTCCGCGGGTGCATCCCGGGCCGACGACCCACACGTCGAGCATCGACGCCCGACCGGCCTCGGGCAGTACCACGACCGCCGCCGGCTTGCCGGCGAAACGGGCCAGGTCCACGGCGAGTGGGGCCACGCCGGCGCGGCCGGCCAGCTCGGCGACGCACCGCGCCAGCGCGGCGGGCTGGCGCAGCCCGGCCAGCTCCGGCGGCGCCTGAACCGGGGCGCCCGCCGCCATCGCCGCTCGTCGCTGGGTGCCTACCAGAGCGGGAACCGCGGCCCGCAGCACCGCGGTGGTGTAGTTGCGACCGCTGGCGGTGCTCGCAGCGTCCGACCGTCCGCGGGCGGGTGCGGCGGCGCCGCCGGCTGTGCCGTTTGCGCTGCCGCCGCCGTCCCGAAGCGCCCCGATCGCCAGCGCGCCGACGAAGAGCGCCAGGATCGAGGCTGCCGCCCCGCCCGCCAGCAGCCCGCCCCCGGGTCGCCAGGCGATCCGCCGCGTGGCCATCGAGGTGACCGCGGTCCGCGCCGCCGGCACCGTTGCCGAGCGGTCCGCCCCCGCGAGTGCCGCGTCGAGCCGCGCGCCGATGTCGGCGGGCAGCGGCTCCGCCGCCGCCGCCGCCAGAGCGGTCCGTACGCCGGCGACCGACGCCAGCCGCAGCCGGCAGTCGGAGCAGCCGGCGAGGTGACCGCGCACCCGGGACGCCACGGCCGGCTCCAGCAGCGCCTCGTCGAGGTCGGCGAGCGTGACCAGGGCGAGGTGGGCTGCGCCGGCGCCCGCCGGCGAGTCAGTGGACACCGTCGCCTCTCTCCACGATCTCGCCGGCCGGTCGGCTCGTATGTTCGACGGCCGCCGGGCTCGCCGGGTTCCGGCCCGGCCGAAGGTGGGCCAGCGTCCCGGCCAGGTGGGCCCGCCCGCGGGCGCACCTGCTCTTCACGGTCCCGACCGGAACGCCCAGGATCTGCGCCGCCTCCTCCACCGGAAAGCCCTCGACGTCGACCAGGACGAGCGCGGCGCGCTGGTCCGCGGTCAGCCCGGCCAGGGCGGCCACGACCTCGAGGGAGACCTCTCGATCGCTGAGCCGGTCCCGTGGGTCGGGCGGCAGCCGGTCCTCAGGCAGCAGCGGCACGGTCGGCCGGTTGCGTTGCCGGCGTACCCGGTCCAGGCACGCATTGACGGTGATGCGGTGCAGCCACGTGGTGACCGCCGCCTCGCCGCGGTAGGAGCCCGCGGCCCGGTACGCCGACAGCAGGGCGTCCTGGAGAGCGTCGGCAGCCTCCTCCCGGTCCCCGAGGGTCCGCAACGCGACCGCCCACAACCGGTCCCGGTGACGGCGTACCAGCTCTGCGAAGGCGTCCCGGTCACCTGCCGCGTGCCGGCGGAGCAGCTCGGCGTCCTCGGCCCCCTCGGCGGCGGGCGGCGGTGCAGGCAGGGTGGGAGCCTCCTGACGGGGGACGTCGCGCCCAGGCTAACCCGCAGGCGCAATGCGTCTGTCGATCCGGCTTCCGTTACTTGTGTGACTGCAGTGACCGCACTAGCCTGCACGGGTTCCGCCGGATCGCATGGTGACCACGCTGGTCACGACGGTGGCTCACCGCCGAGTTCCCGAGGTTGCCCAGGCAGTCCTCGAGAAGCCGGGAACCCAGGTTCCTGGGGTTAATCGTCGGCCGACGACCAGTCGGACGGCGTAGGGCCGCTCTCCGGGCCCGCACCCGTCAGCTAACCCGGTAGGCGGTATCCGGAGATGGAGACTGCCGAGCTCATGCCACGTGAGTTCCCGCGCGCCCCCCGTCTGCTCGCCCTGCTCACCGCCGCCGGACTCTTGCTCGGCTTGGCCGTCGCGGGTCCGGTCGCCCCGGCCGCGGCAGACCCGCCACTCGCCGCCGAGCTGGCCAGGGCGCAGCAGCAGCTGCACGCCCTTGCCCTGCGGGTAGATCTCGCGGTCGAGGACTACGACGCCGCCCGCGTCGCACTGGCCGAGGCCCAGCGACGGTCGACGGCGGCGCAGGAGCGGGTGCTCGCCGCCCGTCGGGACCTGCACCGCAAGCAGGGCGACCTCGGGGCGATCGCCGCGACGGCCTACCGGACCGGCGGCACCGACGTGCTGGCCTTGATGGTGTCCGGCAACGCCGCCGACTTCCTGGACCGGGCGGCCTCCCTCGACCAGCTCTCGCGCAACCAGGCCGACGTCGTGCGCGCGGTGGGCCTGGCGGCCAAGCAGGTGGCCGAGCGTCAGCAGGCAGCCGACAGCGCGCTGGCGGAGGCGCAGTCGCTGGAGCGCCGGATGGCCGCGGCGAAGACGACGATCGAACGCGACCTCGCCGCCCAGGCCCGGCTCGTGGACCGGCTCAAGGCCGAGCAGGTCCGGCTCGAGCGGATCGCGGCGGAGAAGGCCGCCGCCGCCGCCCGGGCCGCCGCCGTGGCGCGGGTTGCCCACGCTCGCGCCGCCGCCCGGGCCGCCGCTGCCCAGGCC
>JBPCOX010000181.1:0-8368 GCA_050999825.1 Mycobacteriales bacterium | reverse complement strand
CGTGCTGGCCGGTACGACGTGCGGTTGCCCAGAGCAAGGAGAAGGGACACTTCCTCGACAAGGAGTGGATGACGGTCGGCCGCAGCGGCGACGCCGGCATGGTGGTCTGGGTCACCTACACCGACTTCGACCTGACGCCCACCCCGACCCAGGAGTTCACCGGCGCGGCCATCCACGCCGTCCGCTGCACCGAGGACCTGAGTCGGTGCACCGACCCGATCAAGATCAGCGGCCGGGACAAGGACGTCCAGTTCAGTGACGTCACGATCGACGCCCAGGGTCGCACCTACATCACCTGGTCGGACATCCAGGGCGAGCTCGAGGGCACGCCGCAGACCTTCGTCCACAAGTTGCGCGTGGCCGAGCCCGGTAGCACGAACTTCGGACCGACCCGCGTGGTCTACCCGGAGAAGCTGGCCATCCCCTTCGGCGGCAACCTGCACGCCGACGGGTTCCGGATCGCGACCTACCCGAAGAACACCGTCAAGATCGTGAACGGAAAGCCGCGAGTGTTCGTCACCTGGGAGGCCTGCCAGGTCCGCGTCTTCGACTCGATCTGTGAGAACGCGCGGATCAAGCTGACCTACTCCGACGACCTCGGCCGCAGCTGGACCCGGCCGGCGGTGGTGTCCACCGCGGGCGAGAACTACTTCCCGACGATCTCGAAGGACCGCAACGAAGCGGCCGTCACGCTGGCGTACTTCACCAGCAGGTACGACCGGGTGTTCCACAACCGGCAGGACGTCGAGCTCATCAAGGTCGACAGCCGCACCGCCGGTGTCACCAAGCGGGAGCGGGTGACTCCGTTCTCCAACGAGCCGGAGGCCGACCCGCTGTTCAACGACGGCCGGTTCATCGGCGACTACATCGAGGTGTTCGCCGCCCCGAACCGGACCTACGTCCACTTCAACGCCAACTACGTCTCCGTCCCGCTCCTGTGACAGGGCGTGCCGGTCCCTCAGCAGGACAACTTCCTTGCTCGGATGCCTTCCTAGTCAGCGCAACGCGGCGACCCGGGATCGGCTTCGGCCGGTCCCGGGTCGTCCGCCGTCCGGGGCCGGGCTAATGGCGGCGCCCGTGCCCGAGGTCCGCCGGTAACCTGCCAGTCGTGCTCGATCTCAAGGCGCTGCGCGCCGATCCGGAGCCCGCCCGGGCCTCACAGCGGGCCCGCGGCGACGACCCGACGGCCGTCGACGCGGTGCTGGCCGTCGACGCGCGTCGGCGTGCGGCGGTCGCCCGCTTCGACGGTCTCCGCGGCGAGCAGCGCACCCTGGGCAAGGGAGTGGCGTCTGCGGACGCTGAGCAGCGCCCGGCCCTGCTCGCCCGGGCGGCTGCGCTGGCCGCCGAGGTCAAGGCTGCCGAGGCCGAGCAGACCGAGGCGGACGAGGCCTTGCGGGCGGCCGCGCTCCGGCTGTCCAACCTGGTGGAGGACGGGGTACCCGAAGGCGGCGAGGACGACTACGCCGTGCTGGAGGTGGTCGGGGAGCGCCCGGTGTACGACGGGTGGGAGCCGCGCGACCACGTCGAGCTCGGTTCGCTCCTGGGTGCCATCGACCTCGAGCGCGGGGCCAAGGTCTCGGGAGCCCGCTTCTACTTCCTGACCGGCGTGGGAGCGCTGCTCGAGCTGGCGCTGGTGAACCTGGCGATGGCGCAGGCGACCGCGGCCGGCTTCGTACCCATGATCGTGCCCGCCCTGGTCAAGCCGGAGGCCATGGAAGGTACCGGCTTCCTCGGCACGCACGCCGCCGAGGTCTACCGGGTGGCCGACGACGACCTGTACCTGGTGGGCACCGCCGAGGTGGCACTCGCGGCGTACCACGCCGGGGAGGTGCTCCCGGCCGCGACGCTGCCGCGGCGGTACGCCGGCTTCTCGTCCTGCTTCCGCCGGGAGGCGGGCTCCTACGGCAAGGACACCCGCGGAATCATCCGGGTGCACCAGTTCACCAAGGTCGAGATGTTCTCCTTCGTACGTCCGGAGGACGCCCAACAGGAGCACCTGCGGCTGCTGGGCTGGGAGAAGCAGCTGCTGGACGCCCTCGAGCTGCCCTACCGGGTGATCGACGTGGCCACCGGCGATCTGGGAGCGCCGGCCGCCCGCAAGTACGACTGCGAGGCCTGGATCCCGACCCAGGGCCGCTACCGCGAGGTGACGTCGACCTCGAACTGCACCGACTTCCAGGCCCGGCGCCTCGGCATCCGGATGCGGGACGAGTCCGGAGTACGCCCGGTCGCGACACTCAACGGCACGCTGGTGACCACCCGGTGGATCGTGGCGCTCCTCGAGGTGCACCAGCAGGTCGACGGCTCGGTGCGCGTGCCAGCCGCGTTGCAGCCCTACCTCGGCGGACGCACCAGCCTGGTGCCGCTGGAGCCGTGACTCCGGGCCCGGCGCGGGGGAGGGGCAGCCTGGCTCGTCACAGGTAGGGCCCGGTGGTGGCGTCTGGCGACTGTTGCATCCCCCCGCCGGGGAGGGCGCGGCGGCGCATCTCCTCCAGCTGGGCGCGGGCCGCCATCTGCTGGGCGAACAGGGCGGTCTGGATGCCGTGGAACAAGCCCTCCAGCCAGCCGACCAGCTGTGCCTGAGCGATCCGCAGCTCCGCGTCGCTGGGCACGCCGGACTCGGCGAACGGCAGGCTCAGGCGCTCGAGCTCGTCGTGGAGCTCGGGGGCGAGTCCCGCCTCCAGCTCTCGGATCGAGCTGGCGTGGATGTCCTTCAGCCGGCTGCGGCTGGCTTCGTCCAGCGGCGCCGCCCGGACCTCCTCGAGCAGCTGCTTGACCATGGAGCCGATCCGCATCACCTTGGCCGGTTGCTCGACCAGTCCGGTGAGATCGGCTGGATCATCCGGTGCCGCGACACCCGTAGCCTGCCTCCTCCCCAGCATTACCTGAGGTACGGGGACGTCAGCCGGGTCACTGTCCTCAACGGGCATGGCGCTGTCGTCCCCGGCGGGTCGCCTCGCAACCCCGCCCGGGGGCACTCGGCTGACCCGCGCTCAGGCGCTGCGCACCAGCAGCACCTTGCCGACATGCCGGCTCGACTCGACTACCCGGTGTGCCTCCTGCGCGTGCCGCAGGGGCAGCGCGCGGTCGATCACCAACCGGACGGCGCCGGCCTCGATCGCGGGCCATACCTCGCGGCGTACGGCGTCGACGATGTCCGCCTTCTGCTCGGCGGGCCGCGAACGCAACGAGGTGGCGTGCACGGTCGCTCGCTTGGCGAGCAGCACGCCGAGGTCAAGCTCACTCGTGCGGCCGCCCTGCAGGCCGATGACCATGAGCCGACCGTCGGGGGCCAGCACCCGCAGATTGCGCTCGAGGTAGGCCGCACCCATGTTGTCCAGGATCACCTGGACGCCGCGCCCGCCGGTCTCGGCCAGCACCCGCTCGGCGAAGTCCTCCTCGCGATAGTTGATCGCGACGTCGGCTCCGAGCTCGCGGCACCGGTCGAGCTTGGCCGCCGTGCCAGCGGTGGTGAACACCCGCGCGCCGGCGTGGTGCGCCAGCTGGATCGCCATCGTGCCGATGCCGCTGGAACCGCCGTGCACGAGCAGTGCCTCGCCCGCCGACAGCTTGGCCAGCAGAAAGACGTTGGACCACACGGTGCACGCGACCTCCGGCAGCGAGGCGGACTCGACCAGCGACACCCCGGTCGGCACCGGCAGCACCTGGCCGGCCGCCACGACCACGCGCTCGGCGTAACCACCACCGGAGAGCAGAGCGCACACCTCGTCGCCTCGCGACCACCCGGTCACGCCCTCGCCGAGAGCCGCGACGGTGCCCGAGCACTCCAGGCCCGGCCAGGGTGGGGCACCGGGAGGCGGTGGATAGAGCCCCTGACGCTGCATGATGTCGGCTCGGTTGACGGCACTGGCCGCCACCTCGATCAGCACCTCACCCGTGGCCGGTTCCGGGTCGGGCACCTTCGCCCAGGTCAGGACCTCGGGGCCGCCGTAGGACGGCAGCGTGACGGCGTACACCGGGCCACCTTCTCAGACGACCGGTACGCCGCCGACCGCGGTGAGATCGGCGTAGAGCTCGGCGAGCCGGGCGCTCACCGGCCCCGGCTTGCCCGCTCCGATCACCCGGCCGTCGACCGTGGTGACGGCGGCGAGCTCACCCATGGTCCCGGCGACGAAGACCTCGTCGGCGTTGTATACCGAGGTCAGCGACAGGTCCTCGACCCGGCAGGGGATGGCGTGCTCCCGGCACAGCTCGAGCACGGTCTCGCGGGTGATGCCCTCGGGGCAGGCGGCCGTCGTCGGCGTCCGCACCACCCCGTCGTCGACGAGGAAGACGTGGGTGGCGTTCGTCTCCGCCACGAAGCCGCGCACGTCGAGCATCAGGGCGTCGTCGGCTCCCGCGGCGTTCGCCTCGATCTTGGCCAGGATCGAGGGAAGCAGGTTGTTGGAGTGGATCTTCGGGTCCAGACAGTCCGGAGGGGAGCGCCGGACGCTCGACGTCACGAGCGTCAGGCCGCCAGTGTCGTACACGGGCGCCTTGTGCTCGGCCAGCACGATCAGCGTCGGCCCGGAGGCGTTGAGCCGTGGGTCCATGCCGCTGGTGACCTTCACGCCACGGGTGAGCGTGAGCCGGAGGTGTACGCCGTCGGTCATGGCGTTGGCTTCCAGCGTCCGGCGGATCTCGGCGACGATCTGGTCGTCGGGCGGCACCTCGGCGAAGGCCAGTGCGGCCGCCGACCTGCGCAGCCGCGCGAGGTGCTGGTCCAGCTTGAAGATCCGGCCCGAGTAGAGCCGTAGTCCCTCCCAGACCGCGTCGCCGCCTTGCACCACGGAGTCGAAGGGGCTGACTCCCGCCTGGTCCCGGTGCAGCAGCCGGCCGTTGATGTTGACGACGAGGTCCCGGTTGCGCTCGTCGAAGGTCTGGCGCATGCGACTCCCTCAGGGCCGGACTCGCTGCGCGTGCAGCTCGTCGTAGTAGGGACGGCAGGCCTCGAGCAGCGGCTCCAGGCGCGCCGGCAGCGGTTCGGTCTTCGGGCGGTAGGCCGCAAAGCCCGTGGAGCGCTGCACGGAGCCGTACCAGTAGCGCGCCCACACGCCGTCGGTGGCCCGCGGCCCGGCCGGCCACGACAGCATGCGCTCGGTGAACGGCACGCCGAGCGCGCCGCACAGCCTTCTCAGCATCGGCTCCGGCGACTCGAGGACGTCGCGGGCGTCGAGGACCGGCCCGCCGAAGTGCCGGTAGAGCTCGACCTGCCGGCGCAGCCCGAGATCGTCCAGCGTGGGCTCGGCCCGCACCTTGGCGTAGGAGATCAGGACCTCGCGCGGGTCGCGGACTAGGAACGCGTGGCGTAGGCCGGCCAGCGCGCCGCGGTCGATGCCCGGCAGCAGGTGGTGGGTCATGTGCTTCTGAAAAAAGATCTCCGCCCCGGCCGGAACCAGCCCGCCCAGCTGCTCGACCACCCGCCGCCAGTCCGTCTCACAGCTGGCGAGAACCTCGTCCCGAGCGGGGTGGCCGATGCCGGTCTCGCGCAGGTAGTAGCCGTAGAACGGCTCGTCGACAACCACGGTGTCGGGCCGGTTCTCCCAGGCCCGCATCATCGCCGTGGAGATGTTGCGCGGCCCCGACCACATCGCGATCCGCACCAGCTCGGTCATGCCACTTCCCCTCCGCCCGGCCGAGGGTGTCACGCTGTCCGGCGTGACCGTCGTCTCTCGCCTGCCCGGCCTCGTCCTGACCGACCACGAGTTCGCCGTACCGCTGGACCACGCCGAGCCCGAGGGCGAGCGGATCACCGTCTACGCCCGTGAGGTGGTCTCGCCGGGCCGGGAGTCCGCGGACCTGCCCTGGCTGTTGTTCCTCCAGGGTGGTCCCGGCGGCAAGCCACCGCGGCCAACGCAGCACACGGACTGGCTGGGCCGTGCTCAGCAGGACTACCGGGTGCTGCTGCTCGACCAGCGCGGGACCGGCCGCAGCACGCCGGTGACCCGGCAGACCTCGGCGCGCCTGGGTGGTGCCGCGGAGCAGGCGGCGTACCTCAAGCACTTCCGCGCGGACGCGATCGTCGCGGATGCCGAGCACATCCGCCGTGAGCTGATCGGCGACGAGCCGTGGAGCGTGCTGGGCCAGAGCTACGGGGGCTTCTGCGCGATGACCTACCTCTCCTTCCATCCGGAGGGGCTGCGGGAGGTTCTTATCACCGGCGGCGTGCCCTCGCTGGAGGCGTCCGCCGACGACATCTACCGGGCGACGTACCGGCGGGTTCTCGATCGCAACCGGCGCTACTACGAGCGTTATCCGGGCGACGTCGAGCCGGCCCGGGCCGTGGCCGACCACCTGGCCGAGCGGGCGGTCCAGCTGCCCAACGGCGACACCCTGACCGTCCCGATGTTCCAGCAGATGGGCATGGCCTTCGGCTTCTCGGAGGGCTTCGAGCGGCTGCACTACCTGCTCGAGGAGGCCTTCGTCGATGGCGAGCTCAGCGACACCTTCCGCTACGGGGTCGAAGCGGCGGACGCCTTCGCCACCAACCCGTTGTACGCCGTACTGCACGAGGCGGCGTACGCCCAGCGAGAGGCGACCCGCTGGTCGGCCGAGCGGATCCGCGCCGAGCACCCTGCGCTCGACGCCGGCAACGGCGACCAGGTGCTCTTCACCGGCGAGATGATCTATCCGTGGATGTTCGAGGCGGACAGTGCCCTGCGGCCGCTCCAGCGGGCTGCGAGCCTGCTGGCCGAGGCCGACGACTGGCCACCCCTGTACGACGCCGATCGGCTGAGGGGCAACTCGGTGCCGGTCGCCGCGGCGGTCTACTACGACGACATGTACGTCGAGCGCGAGTTCTCCGAACAGACGCTGGGGACGCTGGGCAACGCACGCGGCTGGATCACCAGCGAGTACGACCACGACGGGCTCCGGGTGGCCGGTGCCGTCATCCTCGGCCGACTGATCGAGATGGCCCGCGGCGAGCGGTGAGTCCGGGGGCGCAGCCGCACCGAACGTGGTGGCGTCAGCACGTAGGTTGCCGACCATGGGAGGACAGTGGGACGCCTCCGCTTCAGGGGTTCTGCGGCTGCCGTCGGGCAGACTGCTCCGCGGCCGCGGACTACGCCGACCAGTGCCGCAAGGGCCGCCTCCCCACTTTGCCCTATACCTGCTCGGCCAGGCGCCGACGCCGGTGGCTTGGGAGGCGCGTTGGGTCAGTTGGCCGGACCTCCGCCTGCCCCGCGACCGCCGCGACGCCGCTGACGCGCTGCGCGAGGCCTGGCTCCGAGCAGACACCGAGCGGGTGGAGATCTCCTGCGCGGGCGGCCGCGGACGGACTGGCACAGCTCTCGCCTGCATCGCGGCGCTGGACGGCGTGCCAGCTCACCAGGCTGTGGCGTTCGTCCGGGAGCACTACGACGTTCGCGCGGTCGAAACGCCGTGGCAGCGCTGGTACGTCGGTCGAATTTCGACGGAGTAGCAGGGCCGATCACCCGGTGCCCCGGGTTCAACTCGAACGACGCAGGATCACCAAGTGGACGCGAGCGAGCCGGGCCCCCCCCGTTCAGCGGACCCGGGCGGTGTAGAGGTCGGTCCCTTGGCCGGCGTACGTCGGCTGGCGCGGGTTCGCCGGGTCGACGACGTAGATCGGGTTGCGGGTGTCCATCCACAGCGGATGCGCAACGCCGTCGGAACCGACCGCGAGGCCGAGGTAGTCGCCCATGAAGACCGAGAACCCACTGGTGTCCGGGAACTCGTTCGCCGGCGGCAGGTGCCGGTCGGTCACCCGGACCGAGCTGCCGTCGCCGCGTCGTAGCGTCACGTCGAGGTCACCGGTCACCGTGTCATCGCCGTAGCGGCGGTCGTAGAAGGTGACGGCGAAGCGACCGTCCGGTTCCTGAGCGGCCCACTGCCACCACTGGTCGGCGAACCCGGCCCCGGACACGGCGGGCAGCTGCTCCACCGGTGTCGAGGCTCCGGTGAAGTGCAGGCCGTCGGTGGAGGTGGAGACGAGGATGTCGTTGTTGCAGCCCTGCGGCTCGCCGACGCCGCGGTAGCGGTTGAGCCCGGTCCTCGGGGACAGTCCGGCCGGCCGGCAGTTGCCCCGGGCCGGGTTGGAGTGGGCGTTGATGAAGCTGCCGAAGGTGACCGCCAGCCCGTCCCGGGTGGCGACCGGAGTCGGGTAGTTGCTGCCCTGGAAGATGCTGCGCGCCGACAGTGGGTGGGTGGGCAGGCAGGTCGCGAACTCGTCCTGGCGGGTGTAGGTGAAGCAGTCGGGCCACTCGTAATAGTCGGCGACCTTGGTCGGCCCGGAGAACGACCGGCCCCCGTCGGTCGAGCGCACCGCCAGGATCTGGTCGTGGTTGTCCGCCGGGCCGCTCCCGCACGACGGGGTGACGGCGTTGCAGACGTTGAAGTTCTGGAA
>JBPCOX010000101.1:0-3569 GCA_050999825.1 Mycobacteriales bacterium | reverse complement strand
AGCGAGGACGCGGTGGCCATTTGCGAGCTCGACGCGGAACATGGCGTTGGGCAGTGGCTCAACGACAGATCCCTCGACCTCGATGGCCCCTTCCTTCTTCGCCATATCCTCCGCGTTCCGCTGCAGTCGTAGACAAGGGGTAGGTGGACAGAGATGACGGGCACGCCGCCGCGCGAGCCGTGCGGCGCCCGACAGGGCAGTCTACGTCGTCGGCGGCGCGAAGGCCAACCCCCTCCGCCCGGTCGCCGTTGCACCTCCCGAACGGTGCGTAGGTGAGAACGTGCCGGCCAATCGAGCGCGCCTGACCAACCTCGCTGGTGCCGTGGGGCTGGACCTGACCACGGCGGTCGACGCCGCCGTCCTGGCCGACGAGGGGCTGCCCCCCGTCGAGGCCGCCGCACTGACGGCGCTTGCCAACTTCGCCGAGGGCCGCAGCATCGATACGGTGCGCTCTGCGCTCGCCCTGTCGCAGCCGGGGTGCGCGCGACTCGCGGATCGCCTCGTCGAACGAGGCCTCGTGCAGCGGCGGCGCGCCACCCACGACCGCCGCATCGTCGAGCTGCATCTCACGACCGCCGGGCGAACGAAGGTGGAAGGCATTGGGCGGAGCCGGGAGCGGGTGCTGCGGTCCCGGCTGGATGTCTTGACCGACCGGCAGGCCGCGCAGGCGGAACACATCCTGGGGCTGCTTGCTGCCGCTTCGATCGCACCGATGCCCACGGGCACCGACATGGCCAACCGGACGTGCCGGATGTGCGATGCGGACGCCTGCGGTCACCCGGACCGATGTCCCGTCACGCAGGCGCTGTTCCGCTGAACCTGGGGTTCCGCAACCGGATCGTGATGTCGCCGCACTGCTGAGTTCCATGCTCTGTGCATAGAGTACGCCCATCAGGCGCCCACCTTGGGAGGACCTCCATGGCTCTGTCGTCAGTCCGTCGAGCTCTCGCGCTGATCGCCGCGCTGGCCACGCCGTTGCTATTGGCGGCCCCGACGGCCGGCGCGGCCACGGTGGCACCGCCCCCCGGTGGCCGTGTCAGCGGTCCGGCCGCCTACCCCGCCCCGGCGTACGACGACCCGGCCGGGCACACCTGCCCGTTCGCCATCCACGTCTCGTTCCCGGTGAACAAGACCAAGGTGTACACCTACCGCAATAGCCAGGGCCGCGTCGTCGCCCACATGTACGTCGGCGCGCTCTACGCCAAGGTGACCCGCCGCAGCAGCGGCGTCAGCAGGACCGTCGACCTCTCCGGCAGTGCCGTCCAGACCATCCACCAGGATGGGTCTTCAGACTTCTACGGCTTCGGGCCCTTCTCCGTGTCGCTGCACCCGGGGGACCAGCCCCATCCCGGCTTGATGATCCTCGACGGCGTGAGCCTGGTGAAGCTGCTGGCGAACGGACACAAGCGCATCATCTACACCAGCCGGGCGTACGACCTGTGCGACCGGCTGGCCGCCCCGGGGACGGCTCCCACTCCGCCCGCACCGTACTCGGACGGCCACGTCAGCGGCCCGGCTCCTTACCCGGCCCCGGCATACGACGACCCGGCCGGGCACACCTGCCCGTTCGCGATCCACGTCTCGTTCCCGGTGAACAAGACCAAGACGTACACCTATCGCAACGGGCAGGGCCGCGTCGTCGCCTACATGTACGTCGGCGCGCTCTTCGCCGAGGTGACCCGCCGCAGCAACGGTGTGAGTAGGACCGCCGACCTCTCCGGCAGTGCCGTCCAGATCCTGCACCGGGACGGGTCCTCGGACTTCTACGGTTTCGGTCCCTTCTCCGTGTCCCTGCACCCCGGTGATCACCCACGCCCCGGGTACCAGGTCCTGGACGGGGTCAGCCTGGTGAAGCTGCTGGCGAACGGGCACAAGCGCATCATCTACACCAGCCGGTCGTTCGACCTGTGCGGCCGGCTGCGCTGACACCCCAGGTCTCGGCGCCCATGGCCGGCCGAGCGATCGTCGGTCGCCGGCCAGCGGCCGACGCTCCCTGTCAGCCGCCCCGCCGGGCGAACGAGCCAGCCGCAGTGCCGGCCCTGGCCAGTCCCGCGGCTCCGCCGTCCAGCGCCGTGAGCACCCATGGGCCCTGCTCGGTGAGGGTGAAGGTGTGCTCGAAGTGGGCGGCGTAGGACCCGTCCCTCGTCACCACCGTCCAGCGGTCGGCCAGCACCCGGGTGGCGGCCGAGCCAACGGTGATCATCGGCTCGATCGCCAACGCCATCCCCTTCACCAGCCGCGGGCCGCGCCCCGGCCGGCCGTAGTTGAGCACGTGCGGGTCCTGGTGCATCTCGGTGCCGATGCCGTGCCCGCCGTACCCCTCGACGATGCCGTACCCGTTGGGGCGCACGGTTGCCTCGACCGCGGCGCTGATGTCGGAGAGCCGGCCGCCGAGCCGGGCGGCGGCGAACCCACGCCACATCGACTCCTCGCAGACAGCCAGCAGCTCGGCGAGCTCGGGTCGTACGTCGCCGACAGCGACCGTGACAGCGGCGTCGCCGTGGTAGCCCTCGACAATGGCCCCGCAGTCGAGCGAGACCACGTCGCCGGTCCGCAGCACCTTGCTCCGGCGGGGGATCCCGTGGACGACCTCCTCGTTGACCGACGCGCAGATCGTGGCCGGAAAGCCCTGGTAGCCGAGGAAGGAGGGGGTGGCCCCCTCCGCCCGGATGGCCCCGGCGGCCAGGTCGTCGAGGTCTGCGGTGGTGACACCGGGAGCGACCGCGGCACGCAGCTTGTCCAGGGTGCGTCCGACGACGAGCCCCGCCAGCCGCATCTTGTCGATCTCGGCCGGCGTCTTGACCTGGATCATCGGATGCCCCCCCGACTCCACCGGTCGACGACGGTCCGGTGCTTGATCGCCGCAACGGCCCGCTCGGTGACGTCATCGACCGGCCCGGTGGCATCGATGCCGATCAGTACGCCGGACTCGGCGAAGTAGGACACCAGTGGGGCGGTCTGCTCGGCGTAGACCTCGAGGCGGTGGCGGATCGTCTCCTCGCGGTCGTCGTCGCGCTGGAACAACGCGCCGCCGCACCGGTCGCAGATCCCCTCCACGGCCGGCGGGTCGAAGTCCACGTGCCAGACGTGGTTGCACCGCCGGCAGGTACGCCGTCCGGACAGCCGCCGGACCACCTCGTCGTCGTCCACGACCAGCTCGAGGACGATGTCGAGCCGCGTACCGTTCTGGAGCAGCAGGTCCTCGAGGACGCGGGCCTGATGCACGGTTCGCGGGAAGCCGTCGAGCAGGAACCCCTTCGCAGCGTCGTCCTCGGCCAGCCGGTCGCGCACCATCTCGATCGTGACCTCGTCGGGAACCAGGTCGCCGGCGTCCATGAAACCCCTCGCCTGCTGGCCCAGCGGCGTACCGGAGCTCACGTTCGCCCGGAAGATGTCGCCAGTCGAGATCTTGGGGACCCACAGCTCGGTGGCGATGAACTGGGCCTGCGTCCCCTTGCCCGCTCCGGGGGGCCCGACGAGGACCAGGCGCACTAGCGGAGGAAGCCCTCGTAGTTGCGCAGCATGAGCTGGCTCTCGATCTGTTTGACGGTGTCCAGCCCGACACCGAC
>JBPCOX010000087.1:0-8740 GCA_050999825.1 Mycobacteriales bacterium | reverse complement strand
CGTCGGCGCTCAGCAGCGTGTCCTCGACCTCCTCCCAGGTGTCCTCGTCCAGCACGTCACGGGAGAGCAGGGTGAGCAGCCCCCGGCCCATCGACGTCTGCGAGCGGGCCAGCCGGCTCCGCAGCCGGACGAGCCGACCCGCGACCGGAGCCGGCCGGTCCAGCACCGGTGTGGGGGCGCTGTCGGGCTCGACCAGCTGGTCCGGCACGACCACCGGGGCCGGGTCCCGCAGGATGCGAACGTCCGGCGTGAAGGACCGGTCGAGATCGAGCGGACGTACGTCGCGGCGCAGCCGCCGCCGGCCCGGCCGCGTGAGCAGCCCCACCAGCGTGAGCAGGGCCAGGACGGCGATTGCGACGATGACGACGACGGTTTCCACGGTGCCCGATCCTCGCAGACGCCGCGGTCAGGCGAGGGCCAGCTCCGGTTCCCGGCGCAGCCGCGCAGAGATCACCGCCGTGATCCCGTCGTCGCGCATGCTGACGCCGTACAGCGCGTCGGCGATCTCCATGGTGCGCTTCTGGTGCGTCACGATGATCAGCTGTGACGTCTCCCGGAGTGCCACCAGCAGCTCCAGCAGCCGGGACAGGTTGCGGTCGTCCAGCGCCGCCTCTACCTCGTCCAGGACGTAGAACGGCGACGGCCGGGCACGGAAGATCGCGACAAGTAGGGCGATCGCCGTGAGCGAGCGCTCTCCGCCGGAGAGCAGCGAGAGGCGCTTGAGCCTCTTGCCGGGCGGCCGCGCCTCGATCTCCACCCCGCTGGTCAGCAGGTCGTCCGGGTCGGTCAGCACCAGCCGGCCGGACCCGCCGGGGAACAGGGTGGCGAAGACGGTCTCGAACTCCCGCGCCACGTCGGCGTACGCCGCTGCGAAGACCTGCTCCACCCGCTCGTCGACCTCCCGTACGACGGTGAGCAGGTCGCGCCGGGTCGCCTTGAGGTCCTCGAGCTGACCGGCGAGGAACCCGTGCCGCTCCTCGAGGGCGGTGTACTCCTCGAGCGCCAGCGGGTTGACCCGGCCGAGCTGGGCCAGCGCACGCTCGGCGGTGCGGACCCGCTTCTCGGTGGTGGTCCGGTCATACGCCGTCGGCTCGGCGTTCACCGGTGACCCCGCCGGCGGCGGCACCGGAGTCTGCGGCCCGTACTCGGCGAGCAGCTCCCCGGGCGCGACGCCGTACTCGGCCGCGCCCCGGTCCTCCAGCGCCGCGATGCGCAGCCGCTGCTCGGCCCGGGCGACCTCGTCACGGTGGGCCACACCGGTCAGCGCCGAGAGGTCGGCGGCCAGGGTGGCGCCGCGCCCACGTTCGGCGGCCCGCGCCCGGTCGGCCGCCGCCCGCACGGCCTCGGCCTCGTTCCGCTCGGCCGCCGCAGCGGCACGCGCACCCTCGACCTGTGCCAATGCGGTGCGGGCGGCGTAGCCCACCGCCCGTGCGGTGACCGCCAGGCGCTCTCGCCGGGCCCGCACCACCGCGGCCCGCTGCGCGGCGGTCCGTAGGCTTGCCGCCCGTCGCTCCAGCCCCTCCGCCCGGCCGGCGAGCGCACGTACCCGCTCCTCCGTCGTGCGTACGGCGAGCCGCACCTCCACCTCGGCGGCACGGGCGGCGGCGCAGGCGTCCGCCACCCGCTGCCGACTGCTGCCGTCGGGCTCGTCGACGGGAGTCGCCCCGAGAGCGGCCAGGCGTTCCTCCAGCGCCGTGAGCCGCTCGGCCTCCCGGTCCCGCCCGTCCTGCGCCTCGGCGCAGGCGGCAGCCAGCCGGGCCACCTCGCCGGCGGCGGCGCGGGCCCGCTCGCCGAGATGGCCGAGCTGGTCGGCGACCGCGGCCAGCCGGGCGTCGGACTGGTGCAGCTCGTCCAGGCTCTCCTGCACCCGCGAGGCGGCCTCAGCTCGGCGCTCGGCAGCGGCAGCCTTGGTGAAACGCAGCCGATCGCCGCGGTGGGCGACCTCCGCGCGCGCCCTCGCCGCCTCCTCGACCGCCGCCTGCAGCTCCAGCCGGGTGGGCGCGCCGGCGGACCCCCCGACCGCCCAACCAGCGCCGAGCAGGTCTCCATCGGCGGTCACCGCTCGCAGCTCGGGCACCGACTCGACCAGCCGAGCGGCCTCCGGCAGGGTCGGTACGACGGCCACCCGGTCCAGCGCCCGGCGCAGGGCGGGACGCAGTGCGTCGGGTGCGTCCACCAGGTCGATCGCGTAGACGAAGCCGTCGGAGAGCTCGGGCCAGGACGGTGGCGGTGGCGGCCCGTCGCCCACCAGCAGGCCGACCCGGCCGCCGCCGGTCGCCTTGAGCAGGTCGAGCACCTCGACGGCGTCGGACAGCGAGCGGACGGCGACCGCGTCGGCCGTCGCCCCGAGAGCGGCAGCCACGGCAGCCTCGGCGCCCGGCGCCACCGCAAGCAGGGGCAGCAGTGGCCCGAGCACGCCGGAGAGCTGAGGGCCCGCGGACACGACGGCCTCCACGCCGTCGCGTCGCTCGAGCGCCGCCGCCAGCGCGTCGTGGCGGGCGGCCAGCGCGGAGCGCTCCCGCTCGACCACCCGCTCCTCCTCGTCGGCGGCGGCCAGCTCCCGCTCTGCCTCGGCCAGCTCGGCCTCGGCCAGCTCGTGCCTCGAGTCCAGTCCGGTCTCGCCGTCGTCGAGCCCGGCGATCTCGCTCTCCAGGGCCAGGAAGCTCGCCCGGGCCGCCGCCGCCCGCGCCTGCGCGTCCTCCAGAGCTCCGGCCAGCCGGGCGGTCTCGGCATCGGTTCGGGCCGCGCGGCTGCGCAGCGCGCCGATCTCGCCGACCAACCCGGCCAGCTGCTCGCGGCGGTCCGCTCCGGCGCGCGCGCTCGCTGCCGCCGCGGCCTCCTCGGTGACGAGCACCGACTCGGCCGCGGCCCGCCTGGTCGCCGCCTCGCTCAACGCCACCCGCTCGAGAGCCAGGGCCGCCGTCAGCTCCCCCTCCTGGCGGCGTACGCCGGCCGCTTCGCGCTCGAGCTGCATCGGGTCGGGCTCGGGAAGAATCGCCTGCTGCTCGGCACCGAGGTTGCGCGCGCGCTCCGCGGCGAGCCCGACCAGGCCGGCGAAGCGCTCGGCCAGCGCGCAGAGCTGGTAGTAGGTGTCGGCGACGCCCGCCATCCGTTCGGTGCTGCCGGCGAGCTCACCCTCGAGCTCAGCCTCCCGAGCGCGCGAGCCGGCCAGCGCCGCTTCGACGGCAGCCAGTCGTTCACGTGCGGCCGCCTCGTCATGCTCCTCGGCGGCGAGCTCCCGGCGCAGCGTGAGCAGGTCGTCGGCGAGCAACCGGAGCCGGGCGTCCCGGAGCTCCGCCTGCACCCCGGCCGCCCGCCGGGCCACCTCGGCCTGCTGGCCTAGCGGTCTGAGCTGACGGCGCAGCTCGGTGGTCAGGTCGGCGAGCCGGGTGAGGTTGGCCGTCATCGCGTCCAGCTTGCGCAGCGCCTTGTCCTTGCGGCGCCGGTGCTTGAGAACGCCGGCGGCCTCCTCGATGAAGGCCCGACGATCCTCGGGACGAGCGTGCAGGACGGTGTCGAGCTGGCCCTGGCCGACCACGACGTGCAGCTCCCTGCCGATGCCCGAGTCGCTCAGCAGCTCCTGGACGTCGAGCAGCCGGCACGGCCGCCCGTTGATCGCATACTCGCTCTCCCCCGACCGGTACATCAGCCGGCCGACGGTCACCTCGGCGTACTCGATGGGCAGCGCGCCGTCGGAGTTGTCGATGGTCAGCACCACCTCGGCCCGGCCGAGCGGTGGCCGTCCGGCCGTGCCGGCGAAGATGACGTCCTCCATCTTGCCCCCCCGCAGCGACCTGGCGCCCTGCTCGCCCAGCACCCATGCGATGGCGTCGATGACGTTGGACTTGCCAGAGCCGTTCGGTCCGACCACGGCGGTGATGCCGGGCTCGAAGCGCAGCGTGGTCGCCGAGGCAAACGACTTGAAGCCGCGCAGGGTCAGACTGGCAAGATGCACGCGCTGGCTCCGATCCGGCGCCGCGGACGGCGTACGGCGGCCGAGGTCGCGCAAGGGAAGGCTCGGGGAACAGTACCGGCGGGCGCTCGACTATCGCCGACGGCGCGCGCAGCGGGTGGCGCCGCGGCGACGGCCCGGCGTGACCGGCAGCTCAGGCGAGCGCTGGTTCCTTGGCCGGCACCGAGAGCAGCAGGTCCGCGTCGGCCGCGTCCGTGGCCGCGACCGCGGCCAGCAGCTCGTCGTTGACGATCCGGAGCCGCAACAGCTCGCGCTCGAGCTCACGGTTGCGCTTCTGCAGCCGGCGTAGGTCGGCCATGATGCGGGCGTCGGGCCCGAGCCCGACGTGACCGAGAAGAGCCTTGGCCATGCGAGGTCCTCCACGATTAGACGCCAGCGGTTCGACCGGGCGTTGGCCACGCTCGTCGTCCGCCAGTCCTTTCAGCGTGGCACGGAGCGGGCTCTCAGGTCAAGATGCCATAACAACTTTTCTCACGCTCTGTGATAGGGGTGTAGCGCTGTGCTCACCACCGGGCCCGCCTCGGCCGTGGCTGGCAGGCCGGGCAGCGGAAGCTGGACCGGTTCATGAACGTCTCCCGGACGACGGGCGTACCGCAGCGCGGACAGGGCTCACCGGTCCGGCCGTAGACGGCCAGCCGCTGCTCGAAGAGCCCGCTAACCCCCTCGGTCGACACATACAGCACGTCGAACGACGTACCGCCCGCGGCCAGTGCCTCCGCCATGACCGCCCGGATGCCGCCGAGTAGGCGGGTGCCGGCCGGTCGGTTCAGCGTCTCGGTCGGGCGGGCGTAGTGCAGCTGTGCCCGCCACAGCGACTCGTCGGCGTAGATGTTGCCCACGCCGCTGATCAGGCTCTGGTCCAGCAGTGCACGCTTCACCCCCGTACGCCGCCGCCGTAACCGGGCGAGGAAGCCGGTGTCGTCGAAGTCGGGGTCCAGCGGGTCGCGGGCGATGTGCCGGATGGTGTCGGGCAGGACGGCCCCGCCGGCCACGACTACCAGCCCGCCGAAGGTCCGCTGGTCGACGAAGCGCAGCTCGCGGCCGCCGTCGGCAAAGGACAGGCGCACCCGCAGATGCGTCTCCGCCGGTTTGTCCCGCGGTACGACGAGCAGCTGCCCGCTCATGCCCAGGTGAGCCTGCAGGGCGTCCCCGGAGTCCAGCGGCAGCCACAGGTACTTGCCGCGCCGGCGAGCGGCGTCGATCCGTCGGCCGAGCAGCAGCGCCTCGAAGTCCTGCATCCCGGCGGCGTGCCGGCGAATTGCCCGCGGGTGCAGCACCGCGACCGAGTCGACCGTGCGGCCGACCACGCCTCGGTCGAGCCCCAGGCGCACGACCTCGACCTCCGGCAGTTCCGGCATCGGCCGGTCTAGCCCAGGTCGTTCACGGGGGCGTCCGCCGCCGCCGCGGTCGCCGCCCGGGCGCGGGCGTTGAGCGCCAGCCAGGCGACCTCTGCGGCTTGCTGCTCAGCCGCCTTCTTGCTCCGCCCCTCACCGCGCCCCAGCTCCTCGAGGCCGACGCACGCCGTCGCGACGAAGCTCTTGGCGTGGTCCGGGCCGCTCTCCTCGACGACGTAGCGCGGCACGCCGAGCAGCTCACCGGCGGTGAGCTCCTGCAGTGAGGTCTTCCAGTCCAGGCCGGCGCCCCGCGACGCCGACTCGGCCAGCAGCGGGTCGAAGAGCCGGCGTACGACCTCGGTGGCCGCGGCGGGCCCCAGCTCGACGTACACGGCACCGATCAGAGCCTCCAGCGTGTCGGCGAGGATCGAGGACTTGTCGCGCCCGCCGGTGGTCTCCTCGCCCCGGCCCAGCCTGAGGTGGTCGCCGAGTCCGAGAGCGCGAGCAACGTCCGCGAGCGCCCTCATGTTGACCACGGCCGCGCGCAGCTTGGCCAGCTGCCCCTCTGGCAGGTCGGGGTGCTGGCGATAGAGCGCATCGGTGACCACGAGGCCGAGCACGGCGTCGCCCAGGAACTCCAGCCGCTCGTTGGTCGGCAGCCCGCCGTTCTCGTAGGCGAAGGACCGGTGCGTGAGCGCCCGTTGCAGGAGCTCGGGCGACATCGACACGCCCAGGACAGCCAGCAGCGCCTCGCGTTCGCGCCCCGTCGTCTCGGCGCCCGGCTCAGACAGCGAGCACCCGGCGGCCGTTGTAGGTGCCGCAGTTGCCGCAGGCGGTGTGTGGCAGCTTGGGCTGCCGGCAGCGGTCGCAGGTGGCGTACGTCGGCGCGGCGGCCTTCCACTGCGAACGCCGGGAGTGGGTGTTGCTGCGCGACATCCGGCGCTTGGGAACGGCCACGGCTATCTCTCCTGGGGTTCGGTCGGGCGTTGGTCGATCATGGCATCGGCTGGCGCCCGCAGCAGCTGCAGGGCCGCCCAGCGGGAGTCGGCCAGCTCGTGGCCGTGGCCGGCGTCGGCGTCGGCGAGCCGGATGCCGCACGTCGGGCACAACCCCATGCAGTCGTCGTCGCACAGGGCGATGAGCGGTGCCGCGAGCACGATCTCGTCGCGGACCAGAGGCTCCAGGTCGAGCAGGTCGCCGCTCAGGTGCGGCAGCTCGTCATCGCCTCCGGGCCCGTTCTCGGCCGCGGTCTCGGGATAGGCGTAGAGCTCCTGGAGGTCGGCCTCGACGGTGCTGGTCAGCGGGTCGAGGCAGCGGGCGCACTCGCCAGCCAGGGGCGCCCGGACCGTTCCTGACACGAGCACCCCGTCCATCACCGACTCCAGCCGCAGGTCGAGCTCCACCGGCGCGCCCACCGGCACGCCGACCAGCCCGACGCGCAGCTCGGCAGGCGCCGGGACGGTTCGGTGCAGCCGACGCATCGACCCCGGGCGACGGCCCAGCTCGCGGGTATCGAGCACGAGCGGCGCGCGGGGGTCGAGGGAGGAGGTGGGCTTGTTCTTCATGGCGGGTCGGCCGGGCTGTGAGCCGGCCGGAGGATCACTGTACCGGAGCGCTCGGAACCGACACTGTCCGCCGTCGATGACCGCCGGTTGGTCGGCAACCAAGCACCGGTCGCTGCGTCGTGCCGCAGCCGGCGGCAGGTCAGCCGCGCAGTGCCGGCTGCTCCTGGTCATCGGGCAATGAGATGGCGGGCAGCGCCGGCAGGGCGTCGAGCTCTTGGCGGAGCTTGTCCCGGCCGTGGACGACGGCGTTCATCGTTCTCTGCAGCATGATCTCGAAGTGCGCGAGCTTGGCGTCGACGTACTCGTCGACCTCGCGGCGCTTGCTCTCGACCTCTTCGTTTGCTTCGGCGACCAACCGGTCGGCCTCGCGCCGGGCCTCCGTCGCGACCTCGGTGACTGCCACCAGCCGGGCCCGCTCGCGCTCCCCCTCAGCGACGATCCGGTCGGCGGCCTCCCGGCCCTGCTCCACCAGGGCGTCGCGGTCCGCGATCACAGCCGCGGCCCCACGCAGCTCACGTGGCAGCAGGTGCCGCAGCTCGTCGAGCATCGCCAGCAGCTCGCCCCGGTTGACGATGCAGGACGCCGACATCGGCATCGCCCGGGCGCTCTCGAGCGCTGCGGCGATCTCGTCGATCTTGCCTTGCACGTCCACGGGACCGGGCCTCCAACGGGGTGGGGAGCTGGTGCGGGAAACCGGCGGCGGTCAGGCCCCGACCCCGTCGGCGAGCCGGTCGGTGAGCCGGCGCAGGACCGGCTCCGGGACCAGCCCGGACACGTCACCGCCGTAGGTCGCCACCTCCTTGACCAGGCTCGAGGACAGGAAACTGTAGAGCGGGTTCGTCGCCATGAACAACGTCTCGACGCCGGCCAGCCCGTGGTTCATCTGCGCCATCTGGAGCTCGTAGTCGAAGTCGGAGACCGCGCGCAGACCCTTGACGATCGCCGCGATCCCGCGGTCACGGCAGAAGTCGACGAGCAGCCCCTCGAAGGCCTCGACGGTCACGTTGCCGTACGCGTCGGTGACCTCGCGCAACATCGCGATCCGCTCGTCCTGGCTGAACAGCCCGGCCTTCGACCGGTTGGGCATCACCGCGACGACGACATCGTCGTAGAGCCGGCTGGCCCGGCCGACGATGTCGAGGTGGCCGTTGGTCACCGGGTCGAACGAGCCCGGGCAGACGGCCGAGCGCGCCACGGCGTTCCTCTCGTTGATCATCCCGACAGAGCCGGGCGACCGTACCAAAGGGTGCCTTCGCCGTAGCGCCGGTCGCGCACCGCCGTCAGCCCTTCCGGCCAGCGCAGCGGCGCTCCGCGGCTCGACCGCTCGACCACCACGACGGCGGCCGGCGCCAGCCAGCCGTGGTCGACGAGGCCGCGCAGCACCGCCTCGACGGCGCCGTCGCCCAGCGAGTACGGCGGGTCGGCGAAGACCACGTCGTACGCCGGAGCGCCGGGTGGACCGGCCACCGCGCGCTCCACCTTCTCGGCGGCCACCTCCGCCCCTGGTAGGCCCAGAGCCCGGACGTTGGCGTGCAGCGCCCGCAGCGCCATGGGGTCGCACTCGATCAGCAGCGCGTGCGCGGCGCCCCGGCTCAGCGACTCCAGACCCACCGCGCCGGAGCCGGTGTAGAGGTCGAGCACCCGGGCGCCGACGAGCGCACCCCGCATCGACTCGACGGCCGAGAACAGGGCCTCCCGGGTCCGGTCCGAGGTCGGCCGGGTACCGGCACCGGCGGGCACCGCGAGCCGCCGACCGCCCGCTTGGCCGGCGATCACCCGGGTCACGCCCGCTCCAGGAACTCGGCGTCCTGCTCCTCCGCCAGCCCGGCGATCGCGCGAGCGAGCTCCGGATGCTGGTCCAGCTCGGG
>JBPCOX010000078.1:0-2549 GCA_050999825.1 Mycobacteriales bacterium | reverse complement strand
GCACGACGCAGTTGTGGGTGCCGGGCTTGAACGTCACGTTCTGCAGGTCGCGGGCCAGGATGTCGTTGCGGGTGTCGCAGCCGTTGCGATCCACATCGGCCCAGGCCTGCCCGAACTGGGCGCGGCTGTAGCCGGTCATGGGTGCCCGACCCTTGACCGGGAGGAGGCCCAACGCGGCGGCCGCGGTCTTCGCATCGGGGGCTGCTGCCGCCGTGGCTTCACCGGTCGCCGCCGTGACGGTGCTGTCCGGGAGGCTGGGGGCCGGGCTCCCTGACCGCACCGACGACGTCGCAGGCGACGGGGCCGGGGGGGCCAGCTGGCACGCCGCCACAGCAGCGCACAGCACAACGGCCCCGACTCCAAGGAACGGGTGGATCACCTTCGTTGCCGTGCCTGCCCGGGTCTGCACGTCGGGTCCTTCCGTCGACTGGGCGACGGCGACCTCCACACTGCTGGTCGACGGCGACCTCGCCCCACCACGGTGGTCCTGGCTGGTCGCCGGAGGGCGGCCGAGTCACCGCGGCCGGGTGATCCGCGACGATAACAGGGAGCCCGTGGCTCGAGTCGCTCGTTCGTCAGGCCGGGACGGACCCGCACCGCCCGCGGTCGCCGGCGACGAGAGAACGGCTTCGACCCTGCCCTGCGACGGGCTCCCATCGGCGCCATTCCCCGCCACGGTGGCTGGCGAGAGACCAGGGGGCTACCGGCGCCGCTACCCCCATACCGGGTCTGGGGCAACTGACTTGACAAATAGGACATTTCAGCACATGGTTGAGTTGCAACAACAACTTGGAGAGTTCCGCGAGTAGCGCCCCCGGCTGGTTTTCGTCCCTCGCAAACCACAGCCCCAGTGAGGCGCCCCGAAGTCTCCTGGGGTATCAGGAAACCATTCTGGCGGAGTCGCATCCGCGACGCAGCCGGCTGAGGTAAGGCCCAGCCGCCTCCGCCGGTCGTCTCGACACGTGCTGACGAACCAACGGCGGCGCGTCCCTTTTTTCGCACGAGCGTCCAGCGCGTCGGCAGGTTCGAAACCGGACAACCGGCGGTATGCCGCACCGACATGGGTCCGCCATGTCCAGCTCACACCCAACGGGAGACATCTGATGCACCGCACGGCCAAGACAGGCACCTTCACCGCCGGACTCCTCCGTGCGCTGAGCCCACCCGAAAACATTGGATGCACACCATGATCGCTCACAGCTCACCGCTCATCCGCAAACTCGTGTTCAGCTCCGTAGGGCTGGTCGTCGGTATCGGCGTGGTCGGCGTCAGCTCAGCTGCCGCTGCCCAGCCCACGGTGGGCCTCGGTAAGGCCACCAGCTTCGCCGTCCTCGGCGGGTCGACGGTCACCAACACCGGGGCCTCGAAGATCAGTGGCGACCTCGGCGTCAGCCCCGGCACTGCAGTGACCGGCTTCCCGCCCGGGCTCGTCAGCAACGGCGCGATCCACGCCGCGGACGCACTGGCGGCTCAGGCCCAGGCCGACCTGACCACCGCTTACGTCGACGCGGCAGGCCGCACGCCGGAGACCGCCGTCCCCGCCGACCTGAGCGGCAAGACCTACGGCCCCGGTGTCTACGCTGGAGGCACCCTCGGACTGACCGGGACGGTCACCCTCGACGCCTCGAACGACCCCAACGCCGTGTTCATCTTCAAGGCCGCCAGCACTCTGATCACGGGATCGAGCAGCAAGGTCGCCTTCATCAACGGTGCCAACCCCTGCAACGTCTTCTGGAAGGTCGGCAGCTCTGCGACGCTCGGGACCAACTCGACCTTCGTCGGCACGATCCTGGCGCTGACCTCGATCAGCGCCCAGACGCAGGCCACCATCCAGGGGCGCCTGCTGGCGCGTAATGGTGCCGTGACCTTGGACACCAACACCATCAACAGGCCGCTGTGCGGCGCCATCACGACGGCGCCGCCGACCACGCCGGTGACCACGCCGGTGACCACGCCGGTGACCACGCCGGTGACCACGGCACCGGTGATCACGCCGCCGCGGACCACGGCACCGGTGACCACCACGCCGCCGCGGACCACAGCGCCACCGGTTGCGGCGCCTGTTCCGGCCAGGCCGGTCGCGGCCCCGGTCGCGGCGCCTGTAGCGCCCAAGCCGGCGGCGGCGCCTGTTGCAGCGCCTGTTGCGCCCAAGCCGGTTGCGGCGCCTGTCGCGGCGCCTGCTGCGGCCAAGCCGGCGGCGCCTGTCGCGGCGCCTGCTGCGGCCAAGCCGGTCGCGGTCGCTAGCTCTGGCTCCCCCGCCACCGCGACGACCGGCACGACGGCCGCCCGGGCTAGCAGTTCCGGGACCACCGCGGGGACCCTCCCTCGCACCGGCGCTCAGGGCACCGTCCAGGCCAGCAGCTCCGGGACCACCGCGGGGACCCTGCCTCGCACCGGCGCGAACGACACCGCCCTCGGCCTCTCAGGGCTGACGGCGATCGTGCTCGGCGCCTTGATGCTCTTGGCTTCCCGCCCCGCCCGGGCACTCGGACGTCACCGGCACTGACCGACACGACGCCACCGCGGCCCTCCTTCCAGCTGGGGAGGGC
>JBPCOX010000053.1:0-4232 GCA_050999825.1 Mycobacteriales bacterium | reverse complement strand
GGCCAGGAGCCGCTGGCCGCTGCGCTGCGGGCGGCGCTCGAGCGGGTGGCCGCCGCGGTGGACTCCGGGGCGGCGGCGAGCGTGCTGGAGCGGTGGGTCGCGACCAGCTCGGCGCTGGCCGGCTAGGGCTGGTCCTGGTCCTCGTCGTAGCCGAGGGCGAACGCCGCTTCCAGGTCGTGGCTGGAGTAGGCCCGGAAGGCGATGTGGCTGTGGGTGGCGAGAACGCCCGGCACCTTGCTGAGACGGTCGGCGATCACATCGGCGAGGTGCTCGTGCTCGTGCACCCGCACAGTCGCGATGAGGTCGACGTCGCCGGTCACCGAGTAGACCTCGGTCACTCCCGGGATGGCCGCGATGCCCTGTGCCACCTCCGGGATGACGTCGACGGCCGCCTTGACCAGGACGAAAGCGGTGATCACGTCGACCTCCGTGGTCGGGCGGGTGAAGGGTCAGCCTAGCCATGCCCCGCGCCCTCCCTGGCCGGACGGTGTCCCGGCCGCAGCCGGCGCCGGTCGGCGAAGGGGACCACCGCGTGGGTGTCGTCCGCGCCACGCAGCCGGGCAAGGGCGCCGCCGGCCCCGAACGCCGGTGAGAACCAGCTGCCGGTGAGCTCGACCAGCCGCGTGCCGGGTGTCTCCAGCCAACGCAGCACGGACTCCGTCTCCTCGGCCGTCGCGCACGGGGTGGGTGCGAAGGTCGGCGACACGGTCTCGGCGGTGGCAACCAGTGCGTCGACGTACGGTCGCGGCGCGGCCGCCAGAGGGACGACCCCGGCCGCCACCAGCCGGCCCGATCGCACCACGGCGAGCTCCCAGCCGCCCTCGGCGCGCGGGCGGGCGGCCACCAGCTCGCGGCAGCGGGCCACCGCGGAGAGCCGCTGCAGCCGGGCGGTGGCGCGCAGGAACGTAGTCAGCCGGTCGCGACGCGCCGCAGCCTCCTCGTAGCGCTGCGACCCGCTGAGCCGCTGGATGCCGGCAGCCAGTGCCGAGACCACGACTCCGGGGTCGCCGGTGATCGCCGCGCGCAGGGCGGCCACATGGACGGCGTACTCGGCTGGGCTCTCGCGGCCGTCACAGGGCGCTCCGCAGCGCCGCATCTCGGCCAGCACGCAGGCGGCCGAAGGGCGAGCGGCCGACAGCCGGCGGACGCACTGGCGGATCGGCAGGGCGGAGTGCACCGCTGCCGTTGCGGCCTGGGCAGCCCGGGTCGAGGGGAACGGCCCGAGGTAGCTGCCGTCGTCACGGACGGCGCGGACCATGGCCAGCCGGGGGAACGCCTCCTCGGTGATCTTGAGGTAGACCGAACGCTCCGGAAACTTCGACCGGCGGTTGTAGCGTGGCTTGTGCTCCGCGATGAGTCGAAGCTCACGCACCTCGGCCTCGAGCCCATGCGCGCAGGGCACCGCGTCGACCCGCTCGGCCAGCCCCACCATCTCCGCCATCCGGGTGCGGGGCTCGCTGGCGACGAAGTAGTTGCGCACCCGGGCTCGCACGTTGGTGCTCTTGCCGACGTAGAGCACCCGCCCTGCGGCGTCGCGGAAGAGGTAAACCCCAGGGCCGACAGGCAGCCCCTCGGCGAGATGACGCTTGCGCCGCTGCTGCGGGCTGACCTGGGCGGAGAAGGTGCGCAGCTCCTCGAGCGAGTGCACGCCCAGGCCGCCGACCCGCTCGAGCAGGCCGTGCAGCACGTCGACCGTGGCCTGGGCGTCGGCGAGGGCACGGTGGCAGGGGGTCACCTCGGCTCGGAAGACCCGTGCCAGGGTGGCCAGCCGGCAGTCCGGTGCCTCGTCGCGGGTGAGCACCCGGCGGGCCAGCCGGGCGGTGTCGAGGGAGTCGAAGCCCGGCCACCGGCAGCCGGTGCTGGCGCAGGCCGAACGCAGGAAGCCGAGGTCGAACGGCGCATTGTGGGCCACCAGCACCGCCCCGTGGGCGAACTCCAGGAAGGCTGGCAGCACCTCGCGGATGGAGGGGGCCGACGCGACCATCGCGTCGGTGATGCCGGTCAGCACCGCGATGAACGGCGGGATGGCGGCCCGCGGGTTGACCAGGGTGGCGAAGGTGCCCTCGACCTCACCCGCCCGCACCCGGACGGCACCGACCTCGGTGATCTGGGCGCCGGCCGGGGACCCACCCGTCGTCTCCAGGTCGACGACGACGAAGGTCAGGTCGCGCAACGGCGTACCGAGCTCGTCGAAGCTCGCCTGTCGCGGGACTGCCGCCGGCCAGCCGCCCGGGGCGGGCAGGAGCGGGCGCAGCGCCCGGGCGGTGGATGTTGGCACGAATCGGACGCTAAGGCGGGCGTCCGACAGAAACCGTCGTGGCTGGCCGCTCCTAAGCGACCACGACGGCGGCGGCGCGCAGTGCCAGGCCCAGTCCGACGAGCGTGATCAAACCCGCAGTACCCACCGGCAGAGCGCGGGCGAACCGGGCCGACCAGCGCGCGGGCTGCCGGCGGTCCAGCCAGCTGCGCCCGCGAACCAGCAGCAGCCCCGCCATGGTCAGCGTCGTGGCCATGCCCAGGCCATAGCAGACGACCAACACCACGCCGAACCACGCGCGGTGCAGCGCGATGGCTCCCAGCAGCACGACCAGCGCCGACGGGCTCGGGACCATGCCGCCCGCCAGCCCCATGACGACCAGGCTGCGCCGGGAGGGAATCGTGGCCGGTACCTGGAGGTGGTCATGCCGGTGGTCATCGGCGGGGCCGTCGGCATGGGCGTGGCCGGGCGAGGGACCTTCGGCATGGGGGTGCTCATGGTGATGGCCGCCAGGCCCGTGGCTGTGCCCGGCCGCGCGACCCTGCAAGGCGCCACGAAGTAGCCAGGCGCCGATGCCGACCAGCATCAGCCCGCTCACCAGGCCGAGCACTGGGAACAGCCGTTCAGGGGCGAAGGCGCTGGACACGCTGAGCAGGATGCCGAGCGCCAGCACGCCGGCGGTGTGCGTCGCCGTCACGGTGGCCCCGACGGTCAGGGCTGAGCGCAGGGAGCTGTGCCGTCCCACCAGGTAGGCCGCCATGACGGTCTTGCCGTGTCCAGGCGCCACCGCATGTACCGCGCCCAGGAGTAGCGCCAGCGCGACCGCCGCCAGTGCGACCCCGAAGCTGAGATGCCGGCGGCCGACAAAGGCGGTGAACGCCGTGGTCGCGGCGTCGATCCCTCGCGGCAGCGCCGACGTGGGACCCCGGTCTGCCACCGGACCGCTGGCCGGCCCGCCAGGGCGGACGACCAGTCGGGCGGACCGCACGTCCAGCGGCGACTGGAGCAGGTTCTTTGGGTAGGCCGTCAGCCGGGCGCTGGTCGAGCGGGCCGGCACGTCGGCGGAGGTGATGGTCGTTCCGTCGCCGACGGCGGTGACCTCGCGCCAGCCGATCCGACCTTCGAAGTTGCGGTTGGCATAGGTGACGACGCTGCCGGTCCGCAGACCGCTGACTGCTCCGCTCAAGACGCAGCTGATCCGCATCGTGGGCAGTCCGGCCTGACCCGGTCGCTGTTCCGCGTGGCTGCGGTCCACGGCGAGAGCCACGGTCCCGCCGTTGACGGATGCGGCCAACCCGCCGGTCGAGCTCTTGCAGGTGCTCGCGGCGTACGCCTCGAGCTCCGGTGCGGTGAGCTGCCCGTCGCCGTTGGTATCCACAGCGGCCCGCGCCTGGAACGTGGGGATCTCAGCCATGTCGATGATGTAGTCGACGCGCAGCTGGCGCTCGCCGACTTGTAGCCCGCTGTAGGTGTTGACGGTGAAGTTGCCGAGGGGGTGGGCGCTGGCCACGCCGCCGAGAGCCGCCGTGATCAACGCGGCGAAGGCCGCCACCGTGAGCAGCCGCCTCATCCGGTCACCTTCGGAACCGGTACGCCGAGCCGGCCGGCAAGCGCTCGGGCCACCGGCAGGTCCCGGATCGAGGCCAGGGCTGACTCCGACATCAGGGCCGGGCTGATCGAGAAGGCCGTGCGCAGGTCGCGCCCCGCCGCGGCACGCATGCCCAGGTCCGCCTCGATGGCGGCGCGGTGGTAGTACAGCAGGGCATCGCGGGTGCCCAGAGCCAGCGCGGCGTTGGCCGCTGGCAGCGCCGCCGCCGGCGAGCCGGTCTGGCGCAGCGCCCAGCCGACGGCGTCGTGACCGTAGATCGTCGGTCGGTTCGCCAGTGCGGCGCGGGCGAGTGCCACCACCTCGGTCGGCGGCCGGCCGTCCGGGTCGCGGGCGTGATCTGCTTCGAAGCGGGCACCCTCGAGGTCG
>JBPCOX010000046.1:0-8196 GCA_050999825.1 Mycobacteriales bacterium | reverse complement strand
TCGCCGGGTTGAACTGGCGGCTCCTGCTCGACTCGTTCGAGGCCGCCCGCTCGCGGGTGCCCGACGACGCCTGGCTCGAGGTGCGCTACGAGGACGTGCTGGCCGACCCTCGCAAGCAGCTGGGGGCAATGCTCGACTTCGCGGACCTGTCCTGGTCGCCGGCGTTCGAGGCCGGCTTCGGCCGGTATACCTTCGACTCGGCCCGCAGCGAGGCGTTCCGGCGAGATCTCGATCCCGCCAACCTCGAGCGGCTGGAGACCGTGCTCGCCACGCCGCTCCAGCGCTACGGCTACCCGCTCGGCCTGCGCAGCGCGGGCTCCTAGCCGCCGACCTCGGCGATCGCTCCCAGCAGCCGGTCGGCCAGCTCCGGCCGGCAGACCACGACGTCAGGAAGCAGCGGGTCCGCCTGGTTGTAACGCAGCGGCGAGCCGTCCAGCCGGGACGTGTGCAGCCCGGCGGCCCGCGCCACCACCACCGGCGCGGCCGAGTCCCACTCGTACTGGCCGCCGCCGTGCACATAGGCGTCGGCCTCACCCAGCACTATCGACATCACCTTGGCGCCGGCCGAGCCCATCGGCACCAGCCGCCCGTCCAACGTCTTGGCCAGTGCTCCGACCAGCTCCGGCGGCCGGGTCCGGCTCACCACCAGCCGTGGCGAGCCGCCGACCGGCGGTGCGAGGTCGACGTCGGGCGTACTGAGGGTCAGCTCCTGCGCCGGCAGGGCAACGGCGCCGGCCACCAGCTCACCGCTCTCCCAGAGGGCGACGTGCACCGCCCAGTCCACCCGGCCCAGCTCGGAGAACTCTCTGGTGCCGTCCAGCGGGTCGACGATCCAGACCCGTTCGGCGGAGAGCCGGACGGAGTCGTCCGCACCCTCTTCGGAGAGCACGGCGTCATCGGGACGAGCGGCGGCCAGCTCGGCCATGAGGAACTCGTGCGACCGCCGGTCCCCCTGCTTCTTGCGCTCTGCCGGTTCGGCTTCGGCGTACTCCGTGCGGACGCCGAGCAGCAGCCGCCCGGCCGCTGTCGCAAGGGTGGCGGCAAGCTGGGAGTCACTGGAATCGGATGGCATGACCCGACCCTAGGGACCGGTGCCGCCGGCCGGTGCCAGCCGCGCCGGTGCCGGCCGCCCCGGTGTGGCGGTCACGCCAACCGGCCCGCCCCCCCGATGACGGAGACGCGGGCCGGTGGGCGTGCGTGGTTGTGCGCCGGGCGGCTGGCGACCGGAGCCGGACAGGGGATCAGCAGCTCGATGCGGCCGGTGCGACGGGGTGGGCCGGTGGGACGGCCTTCGAGCCGTTCCACGTGTTTCCCTCCGCACCCCAGTACCGCTGCAGGTTGTTGCTCAGCGCCACGGTGCCGAAGTAGTTGGACTTGAACGTGGTCTGGATGAGCGCGCCAGCCTGCATCGCGACACCGGAACCAGACACCCGGTTGCAGGTGACGACGGACTTGTACGTGCTGGTGTTCATCGAGGGCTTGGCAAGGGTCGCGTCCTTCATCCGGAAGCTGAACCCCGCAGCGCGCGGCTGGTCGACCGTGTTGTTCGACCACACGTTGCCCCAGCCGGACGCCTGGTCGTTGTAGCCGATGGCGACACCGGAGGCGTTGTTGTGGGAGAAGGTGTTCCAACTGGCGTCGACGTCGGTGTTGAAGGCACGCCCGTCGGAGGCGATGCCGGCGACCCGGTTGAACTCGACCCGGTTGTACGCCGAGGCGGAACCCAGTCGGACGCCTTCGTACATGTAGTGGTGGATCGGTGCCGGCGACGGCGTGATGTCGTGGATGTAGTTGTTGGCCACTGTCCAGCCGTCGCTGTAGGTGTTGATCCAGACGCCGGGACCGATGCCGCAGACGGTGTTGTGGATCTCGTTGCCCGAGATGGCTCCGTAGCGGGCGGCGATGGTGTGGATGCCGCGGCTGGTGATGTCGTTGTTCACGATCTTGATTCCGTCGGCCGGGTCGATCGAGCTGCCGGTCCGTCGGCTGAGCTCGGCGATCGCGTTCTTGGCCGCAACCGGGTCATATGAGCCGCGACCCGGAATCGAGCGGCGCTCCTGCCAGGTGCCTGCGTCGAAGGACCTGCCGATGTAGTGCTGAGCCCCGCCGCCGTTGCGCGCGCTGACCCAGACCCCCCCGACGATGCGCAGGTTCGAGATCGTCCAGTAGTCGACCCCGTTGTCGAACCGGAACGTGCGGTTGGGGTCCGGCGAGGTGCGCTTGCAGTTCGGCGCCGGCAGGTTGGCGGTCACGGTGACGGCCCCGTCGCCGTACGGCTCGATGGTGATCGGCGCGCTGGCGGTGCCCGACTTGTGCGCGTTCACCGCGCCGTTGTAGGTGCCGCCGTGCAGCCGCAGGGTGGTGCCCGGGCCGGCAGCGTCCATCGCCTTCTGCAGCGTGCCTGAGCCGGGGGACACCACGATCTGGCCGCCGCCGCCAGCCGAGGCCGAGGCGAAGAGCGCGCCGTCCGGCGCGGAGACGGCCAGTGCCGTCACGGCGACAACCGAGCCGACACCGGCCAGCCGGGCAGCGGACCGGCCGAGGAGGCGCGGGCCCGCGCCGAGGAAGTGCTGGGACAACGAGAGATCCCTTCCCCCACCCCCGCCGGGTTAGCTGTCGGGTTCGGGACGAGAAGTGCCCCGGCCACTGCTGAACAGAAGGTGGCTTCACCCCGAGGCCGGCCGCCGGTGCGCGGCGTACCGACCGTGGACCTATTGGGTCCCCCGCTCCTGCCCCGCGAACTGGTCTCGTGATGGGCACCCGGGAAGGCCGAGGGGCAGGATTTGGCGTCCGGCCACGGGTGCTGTAAGGGAATGCCGTCACCACCGTGTGGTGCGCGACAAGAGCGAAACTAGGGCTTGGCAACCGGCTTGTCCACCACCCCCACTCCGGACATTGTCGTCACTTCTGCCGCTATACGGCGATCGCGGGCGTGCGTCAAGCAGGCGCGAGAAGTCCCAGGTCACAGGGCGTGTCCTCGACCTTCCTACGTCGTTATGACTGGTGAACTTCGGCGGCGAATGTGACCGGCAGAGCTCACTTCCCTCCCGGCCGATATCAATGGCCTCACAAACAACCTGGACACCTTCGCCCCCTTTGTGCCCAGCGCGTGACAGGTCCCGCAGCAGTCACAGCTGGTCCCCTGGCTGAGCGCGGTCGACCCGCGCGAGTCGGGTCGGCAGCTCGGTCAGCCAGCCGAGTCGAACGTCGGCGAGCGACGCGAGAACCGGCCGGTTCGGGGTGGCCTGCACCGGCACCACGTTCGGAACCGCGACGCAGACGCAACCCGCCGCCTCCGCCGAGGTCACCCCGGCGGGGGCGTCCTCGAGCACCACGCAGGCCCGCGGCTCCGCGCCGATTCGCCGGGCTGCGGTGAGGTAGGGCTCGGGATCCGGCTTGGGCCGGCGTACCTCGTCACCGGCGACCGACACCTCGAAGTAGCGGGGGCCGACCGAGGCCAGGGCCGCGTCCACCAGTACCCGGTACGACGAGGACACCAGGCCACAGGGGATGCCCGCGGCTCGCAGCACCTCGAGCAGCTCGGCCGCTCCCGGCTGGAGCGGGACACCGCCGCGCAGGCCGGCCGCCATCCCGCTCACCAGTCGGCGCGCGATCTCAGCGACCGGCACAGAGGAGCCGGACAGGCCCCGCATGTACGCCGCCGTCCGCGGCAACGTGCCGCCGACGCACGCCGCCTGGTCCTCGTGTCGCCATGGCGGGCCACCCAGCTCGCTCATCAGTGCCCGCTCGTTCTCGAACCAGACGGGCTCCGAGTCGATCAGCAGTCCGTCGAGGTCGAACAGCACCGCCTGCAGGGCAGTCACCTGGCGTTGAAGTACTTCGCCTCGGGATGGTGCACGATGATCGCGGACGTGGACTGCTCTGGGTGCAGCTGGAACTCCTCGGAGAGCTCGACGCCTATCCGCTCGGGGTGCAGCAGGTCGAGCAGCGCCACCTGGTCCTCCAGGTTGGGACAGGCGGGATAGCCGAAGGAGTAGCGCGACCCGCGGTAGCCCTGGCCGAAGATCCCGGCCAGGTCCCTCGAGTCCGCCGCCGCGATGCCCAGCTCCTCCCGCACGCGGGCGTGCCAGTGCTCCGCCAGCGCCTCGGTCAGCTGCACGGACAGCCCGTGCAGCTCCAGGTAGTCGCGGTAGGCGTTGCCGGCGAACAGCTCGGCGGTGACCTCACTGATGCGCCGTCCCATCGTCACGACATGGAAGGCGACGACGTCGGCCTCGCCGGAGTCCTCCCGCCGGAAGAAGTCCGAGATGCACAGGTGCCGGTCCCGGCGTTGCCGCGGAAAGCTGAACCGGGCCCGCTCGTTGCCACCGTCGTCGAGCACGATGAGGTCGTCGTCCTTGCTGACGCAGGGGAAGTAGCCATAGACCACCGCCGCCTCGAGCATCTGCTCGGCCTGGACCCGCTGCAGCCACATCCGCAGCCGTGGCCGGCCCTCGACCTCGACCAGCTCCTCATACGACGGCCCGCTCCCACCGCGGGAGCCGCGCAGCCCCCACTGGCCCATGAACGTCGCGCGCTCATCGAGGAGCGCGGCGTAGTCCGCCAGCGGGATGCCCTTGACCACCCGGTCGCCCCAGAACGGTGGGCGCGGCACCGGTAGGTCGGTCGCCACGGCGGACTGTGCCGGCCCCTCCCCCGGGGCGGGCTCGGGCGGCCGCGGGGCGGCATGGACGCGGCGTTGGCGTCGCTCCGGCAGTGCCGGCGCGCCGGGACCGGTTCGTCCCCGCGCAACGGCGACCAGCGCGTCCATCAGCCGCAGGCCCTCGAAGGCGTCGCGGGCGTAACGCACCTCGCCCGCATAGACCTCCGCAAGGTCATGTTCGACGTACGCGCGGGTCAGCGCCGCCCCGCCGAGCAGGACCGGGTAGCGGGCGGTGGGCCCCCGGGAGTTCATCTCGAGGAGGTTCTCCTTCATGACCACGGTGGACTTCACCAGCAGCCCGGACATCCCTACGACGTCGGCGCGGTGTTCGGCAGCGGCGTCCAGGATGGCCGCGACCGGCTGCTTGATCCCGAGGTTGACGACCGTGTAGCCGTTGTTGCTCAAGATGATGTCGACGAGGTTCTTGCCGATGTCGTGCACGTCGCCCTTGACCGTCGCGAGCACGATCGTGCCCTTGCCGGTGGTGTCGGCCTTCTCCATGTGCGGCTCGAGGTAGCCGACCGCGGCCTTCATCGCCTCCGCCGACTGCAGGACGAAGGGCAGCTGCATCTCTCCGGAGCCGAACAGGTCCCCGACGACCTTCATCCCAGCGAGCAGCGAGTCGTTGATGATCTCCAAGGGCGGCCGGGTCTTCATCGCCTCGTCGAGGTCGGCCTCGAGACCGGTGCGCTCGCCGTCGATGATCCGCCGCTCCAGCCGCTCCGAGAGCGGCAGCCCAGCCAGCTCCGCGGCACGAGACTGCCGCGCGGAGGTCACGTCGACGCCCTCGAAGAGCTCCAGGAAGCGGGCCAGCGGGTCATAGCCCCCGCGGCGCCGGTCGTAGACCAGGTCGAGCGCCACCTCGCGCTGCTCGTCCGGGATGCGCGACATCGGCAGGATCTTCGCCGAGTGGACGATCGCGGAGTCCAGGCCGGCGCGGACGCACTCGTGCAGGAAGACCGAGTTGAGCACGATCCGGGCCGCGGGACTGAGGCCGAAGGAGACGTTGGAGACCCCGAGCGTCGTCTGGACCTCCGGGTAGCGCGCCTTGACCTCGCGGATCGCCTCGATGGTCTCGAGCGCGTCGCGGCGGGTCTCCTCCTGGCCGGTCGCGATCGGGAACGTGAGGCAGTCGACGAGGATGTCTCCGACCTGCAACCCCCATCGGGAGGTGAGGTCGTCGATGAGACGGCTGGCGACCCGCACCTTCCACTTCGCCGTACGGGCCTGGCCCTCCTCGTCGATCGTCAGCGCCACCACTGCGGCTCCGTGCTCGCGCACGATCGGCATCACCCGGGCCAGCCGGGACGTGGGACCGTCGCCGTCCTCGTAATTCACCGAGTTGATGACCGAGCGGCCGCCCAGCATCTCCAGGCCAGCCTCGATCACCTCGGGCTCGGTGGAGTCGAGGACGATCGGCAGCGTGGACGCCGTAGCGAACCGGCCGGCCAGCGCCCGCATGTCGGCAACGCCGTCCCGGCCGACGTAGTCGGTGCACAGGTCGAGCAGGTGCGCACCGTCGCGGGTCTGGTCGCGGGCGATCTCGACGCACTCCTCCCACCGCGCTGCCAGCATGGCGTCCCGGAACGCCTTCGAGCCGTTGGCGTTGGTCCGCTCGCCGATTGACAGGAACGACGCGTCCTGGCGGAACGCCACGCTCGTGTAGAGCGACGCCGCGGCCGGCTCCGGTCGCGGCCGGCGGGTGGGAACGGCGCGGCCGCCCACGCGCTCCACCACCCGGCGCAGGTGCTCGGGCGTCGTCCCGCAGCAGCCGCCCACCAGCGAGAGTCCGTAGTCGCGGGTGAAGGCGTCGTGGGCGTCGGCCAGCTGGTCGGGCGTCAGCGGGTACGACGCGCCGTCGCGGCCCAGCACCGGCAGGCCGGCGTTGGGCATGCAGGAGAGCCGGACCCGGGCGTTCTTGGCGAGGTAGCGCAGGTGCTCGCTCATCTCGGCCGGCCCGGTGGCGCAGTTCAGCCCGATCGCGTCGATGCCCAAGGGCTCCAGTGCGGTCAGCGCGGCCCCGATCTCCGAGCCGAGCAGCATGGTGCCCGTCGTCTCGACGGTCACCTGGACGATCAGCAACAGCCGCGCCCCGGCCGCGGACATGGCCCGCCGGGCGCCGACGACCGCGGCCTTGCCCTGCAGCAGGTCCTGGGTGGTCTCCACCAGCACCGCGTGCACCCCGCCGGCGATCAGCCCGGACACCTGGGCGGAGTAGGCGTCGCGCAGGTCGGCGTACGCCGCATGGCCCAGGGTGGGCAGCTTGGTGCCGGGCCCGACCGAGCCGATCACCCACCGCGGCCGGTCCGCGGTGGAGTAGCCGTCGGCCACCTCACGGGCCAGCCGGGCGCCGGCCTCGCTCAGCTCGTAGATGCGCTCGGCGATGCCGTACTCACCGAGGTTGGCGAGGTTGGCCCCGAACGTGTTGGCCTCGACGGCGTCGACGCCGACAGCGAGGAACGCATCGTGCACCGTCCGGACGACGTCGGGACGGGTGACGCTGAGGATCTCGTTGCACCCCTCGAGCCCGGCGAAGTCGTCGAGAGAGAGGTCCTGCGCCTGCAGCATCGTCCCCATGGCGCCGTCGGCGACCACCACCCGCTCCGCCAGCGCCTGGAGCAGGGCCGTGGAGGTCGCGCTCATGTGCGGCCATGCTACCCGGCGGCCGCCCGCCCGCCGTGCTGCGCGGGCTTCGCCGGGCGCGCCGACGACGTAGGCTGGTCGCTGCCGGCGGCAACCCCCGGGAGGACACCAGGTGATCGAGCTCGAGGGCGGCGTCCCCGAGCTGCGCGACCCGGTCCTGGTGTCGGCCTTCGAAGGGTGGAACGACGCGGGAGATGCCTCCACCGGTGCGGTCGAGCACCTCGAGAACGTGTGGGAGGCGCGTCCGGTCGCCGCGATCGACCCGGACGACTATTACGACTTCCAGGTCAACCGGCCGCTGGTCTCCCTTGCCGAGGGGCTGACCCGGCGGATCTCCTGGCCGACCACCAGGATCTCCATCGCCTCGCCGCCCGGCGCCACCCGCGACGTCGTACTGGTCCGGGGGCTGGAGCCCAACATGCGCTGGCGCGGCTTCTGCGAGGAGCTGATAGGGGTCGCGCGGGACCTGGGCGTGGAGCTGGCGCTCACCCTCGGCGCGCTGCTCTCGGACTCGCCGCACACCCGTCCGGTGCCGGTCAGCGGTACGGCGTACGACGCCGCGCTGGCGACCCGGCTGGGGCTGGCCGCCTCCCGCTACGAGGGCCCGACCGGCATCGTCGGGGTGTTCCAGGACGCCTGCACCCGGGCCCTGCTGCCGGCAGTCTCCTTCTGGGCGGCGGTCCCGCACTACGTCGCCCAGCCGCCCTGCCCGAAGGCGACGCTGGCACTGCTGCGCCGGGTGGAGGACCTGGTCGACATTCCAGTGCCGCTGGGCGACCTGCCCGAGCAGGCCAGGGCCTGGGAGCGCGGGGTCGACGAGCTGGCGCGCGAGGACGGCGAGGTGGCCGACTACGTGCGCCAGCTGGAGGAGCGCGAGGCGGAGACCGACC
>JBPCOX010000121.1:0-2568 GCA_050999825.1 Mycobacteriales bacterium | reverse complement strand
TGTCCGAGGCGCTCTCCCATGACGAGCGGATCGGCGGCCGGTTCCTGCACGCCGGGCTGGGCTTCGGTGGCGGCTGCCTGCCCAAGGACATCCGGGCGTTCATGGCCCGGGCGGGCGAGCTCGGCGTCGACCAGGCGCTGTCGTTCCTGCGGGAGGTCGACGCGATCAACCTGCGGCGGCGCTCCCGGGTGGTGGACCTGGCCAGGGAGCTTCTCGACGGGTCGTTCCAGGGCGCCCGGGTGGCCGTCCTCGGCGCCGCATTCAAGCCCAACTCCGACGACATCCGCGACTCGCCAGCGCTCGACGTGGCGACGACCGTGGCGCGCCAGGGTGGCGAGGTGACCGTCTACGACCCGGCCGCGATGGACAACGCCCGGCGTCAGTACCCCGACCTGGTCTACGCCGACTCGGCGTTGGAGGCTGCTCGGGCCGCTGATGCCGTGCTGCACCTGACCGAGTGGCGCGAGTTCCGCGACATGGACCCGGCGGTTCTCGGCGAGGTGGTGGCTCGACGCAACATCCTCGACGGCCGCAACGCGCTCGACCCGCAGCGCTGGCGCGGCGCGGGCTGGCTCTACCGCGCCCTCGGGCGCCCCTGATCGGCGGCCGCGGCGCTACACGACGGGCGGGCGGCCGGCGCGGGTCATCCGCCACACGGTGCGCCAGCTCATGGGACGGCGCGCCTCGCCACGCTCGACGAGCCCGTCGCGGTAGCCCAGAACCAGGTCGCCGGCCGCGGCGACACTGCGCACCCGGACCAGGGTGAGCACGAACCAGACCAGCGCATACGTGACGGCCAGCGGGAGCGGGAGGTGCCGGCGCGCGAGCCGCACGCGGTTGCGGGCGCTCAGCCGGTGCCGGTAGGAGTGGCGGTTGGGGTCGGCTGCGGGATGGTGGGCCACCACGTCGCCGGCGTAGCGCACCCGGTACCCCGCGTCCCACACCCGCCAGGCGAGGTCGATGCCCTCGTGCGCGTAGCAGAAGTCCCCTGGCCAGCCGCCGATCGACTCGAAGAGGTCACGGCGGATGACCACGGCGCCTTCCCACACCGCGCAGACGTCGCTGCTGCGGGCCGGATCGCCGACCCGCAGCCGGGGGACCCAGCGCCGGGGGGCGGGTCGCCCGGCCGGGTCGAGAACGCGCGGCTGCACCAGGCCGAGCCTGCGGTCGGTCGCGAACAGCCGCGCCACGCGGGCCAGCGCGTCGTCGTCGCGCCAGCTCGCGTCGTCGTCGAGGAACACCAGCAGCTCGCCGCCCACCGCCGGCACTCCGGCGTTGCGACCCGCCGGGATGCCGCGGTCATCGGGCAGCGCCACCGTCCGGACGCCCGGCGGCAGACCGGTCGGCGTCCACCCGTTGCCGACGACGACCACGTCGAGATCGACGTCGCGCTGCCCGAGCAGCGAGGCGAGCGCCACGGCCAGCTCCCGCGGCCGGCGGCCCTGGGTGAGCAGCACGCAGCCGTACGACGCCCGCACCGGCATCACCGCAGGCGGTTGGAGGTCAAGATGGCGAGCAGGTGGCCGGCGACCACGACGGCGGCGAGCGGGGCGAGCAGCAGCAGCAGCGCCCGGCTCCCCGTCAGGCCGCCGCCGACCGCGTCGACGATGGCGGCCGCCAGCGCGAGCGCGGAGAACTCGACGGCGATCAGCGCCCGGTAGAACGGGAGGAAGCGGAGTAGGCGGCGAAGGTCACGAAGTCGCGCGGCCCGCGGCGGCGCCGCCACGTCCTCGAGCACCGGACGTCCCGACTGTGCCCGCGCCACGTGCACGAGGTCGGTCTCGGACTTGACCAGCAGGACGAGCACCGCGGTCGCGAGCCCCACGATGGTCCACCCGTCGATCGACCCCCAGCCGCCGTCCGCCCGGATTCCCAGCGCGGCGACGAGCGCGGCCTCGGTCGAGTAGTGGCCGATCCGGTCCAGGTAGATCCCGGCCGGGGAGCAGGTGCCCCGCCAGCGGGCAACCTCGCCGTCGGAGCAGTCGAAGAGCAGCTGCAGCTGGATGAGCAGCACGGTTCCGGTCGCCGCCAGCACGCCGGGCAGGCTGAGCGCGCCGGCGGCGAACAGCCCGCTACCGATCATGAGCCAGGTCACGCCGTTGGCACTGAGCCTGGTGCCGACCAGCACCCGGGTGAGGTACGGCGACACGCTGCGCATGTAGAGCCGGCCCGCCCAGTGCTCGGCGTTCGCCCGCCCGAGCACCGCGTCGGGCTGGGTCACCGCCCGCAGCTCAGCAACCGAGGGCATCGACGAAGTCACGAACCCGCTTCCGGACGTCGTCCGGACCCAGGTCGAGGTGCTCGAGGATCGTGTAGCGGTCCGGCCGGGTGGACGGTGCGGCCAGGACGGCCGCAGCGAACTGCTCGTCGGTCAGGCCGAGGTCGCCAGGAAGCCGGGGCAGCCCGTGCCGGCGCAGGCACCGGTCGGTCTGATCGATCCGCACGTCGTCCTCGCGCAGGTAGGAGCAGAACAGCGCTCCGACCCCGGCCAGCTCCCCGTGATTGCTGGTGCCGGGGAACAGCCGGTCGACGGCGTGCAGGATCTCGTGGTCGCCGCCGCTGCAGGGC
>JBPCOX010000109.1:0-3888 GCA_050999825.1 Mycobacteriales bacterium | reverse complement strand
TCGTCGGCCGACGGGCGGCCGAGCCCGGCAGCCGGGCGGCCGGCGGCCGCGAGCCGGCTCGTCTCGAAGGCAGTCCGCGGGCCGGCGTACGGCGGCGGGGCAGCCGCACCGCTAGGCCGGCTCGCTCGAGGCGAACCGGGGGAACGCTGCGGCGCCGGCGTAGCGCGCGGCGTCCGCGAGCTCTTCCTCGATCCGCAGCAGCTGGTTGTACTTCGCGGTCCGATCGGAGCGAGCCGGGGCGCCTGCCTTGATCTGGCCGCAGTCGACGGCTACCGCGAGGTCGGCGACCGTGGTGTCCTCGGTCTCGCCGGACCGGTGGCTCATCATGCACCGGTACCCGGACCGATGCGCCAGGGCGGCGGCGTCCAAGGTCTCGGTGAGCATCCCGATCTGGTTGACCTTGACCAGGATCGCGTTAGCCGTACCGGCCGCGATCCCCCGGGCCAGCCACTCCGGGTTGGTGACGAACAGGTCGTCGCCCACGACCTGCACCCGGGCACCGAGCAGCGCGGTGAGTCGGGCCCAGCCCTCCCAGTCGTCCTCGGCGAGGGGATCCTCGAGCGAGACGATCGGATAGGCACCGACCAGCTCCTCGTAGTAACCGGCCATCTCGTCGGCGGTGCGGGCGGTGCCCTCGAACCGGTACGCCGAGGCGCCGGGGTCATAGAACTCGGTCGCCGCGACATCGAGCGCCAGCGCGATGTCCCGGCCCGGCGTGTAGCCGGCCTTGCCGATCGCCTCGACCAGCAGGTCGAGCGCCTCGCGGTTGTGCGGCAGGTCAGGAGCGAAGCCGCCCTCGTCGCCCACGCTCGTCGTGAGCCCGCGGCCCTTGAGCACCGCCTTGAGGGCGTGGTAGGTCTCCGCGCCCCAGCGCAGGGCCTCGGCGAAGGTTGCCGCACCGATCGGCGCGATCATGAACTCCTGGACGTCGACGTTGGTGTCGGCGTGCGCACCGCCGTTGAGGACGTTGAGCATCGGCACCGGCAGCAGGTGCGCGTTGGTCCCGCCGAGGTAGCGGAACAGCGGCAGTCCCAGCGACCCGGCCGCGGCTTTGGCCACCGCCAGCGAGACGCCCAGCATCGCGTTCGCGCCCAGCCGGGACTTGTCCGGCGTGCCGTCCAGGTCGAGCAGCGCCGAGTCGACGAGGCGCTGTTCGGTCGCCTCGTAGCCGACCAGCTCGGGGCCGATGTCGTCGAGCACGCCGGTCACCGCCCGGGTGACGCCCTTGCCGCCGTAGCGGGAGTCGCCGTCACGCAGCTCGACCGCCTCGAAGGCGCCGGTGGACGCACCGCTCGGAACCGCGGCCCGGGCCTGGGTGCCGTCGTCGAGGGCCACCTCCACCTCGACGGTGGGGTTGCCGCGGGAGTCCAGGATCTCCCGGGCGCCGATGGCGTCGATGGCGGGCACGGCGTGGGTCCTTCTCCGGCGAGGAAAGCTGACCGGTTTCGCCAGCGTCGGACGATCGAGCCTACCGAGTGAGCGCAGCCCCGCAGCTGCAGCTCGGGCCATGGGCGCGGCGCCGGCGCGTCGGCCACGACGGCCAGCACCTTGTGCAGCCCGAGACGGTCCAGCGCTTGTGCCACGACCGCAGCCGGATGCCGGAGCTCGAGCGAGGCCCCGTGCGCCCGGGCTCTCCGGCTGGCGGCAACGAGGACCGTCATGGCGTACGGCGCCAGCTCCTCGACCGCCCCGCAGTCCACCACGATGCTGCGGACCCGGTGGTCGGCGGCGTACTCCAGCAGCTCGCCCCGAAGTCGGCGAACCGCCTCGCCGGTGAGATCCGCCGGCAGGACTGCCCTGCGCTGGGCGTACTCCAGCGGCGCGTCACTCGGCTCGTGCGGGAAGGCGGTCATCCCACGGTATGTCGGGCGACGGTGCCGCCAACTGAAACTCTCCCCAGCGCGGCCGCCGCTCCTCGCCGCGGGTGACGGAGCTACGGCGCTGATGCCGTTAGCCTGGACCGAACGCCCCCTCACGCTTGCGAGCCCAATGATGAAGCGGTTCGCGCCCTTCGCCGTGGCTGTGCTCACCGTGGCCGTCGGCTGTTCGAGCGGATCTCCGCGCCCGCCCGCGGCCGTGTCACCGCCCCCTCCACGCCCCTCCGGGACGGTGGCCCCGGTCGCGCCACCGTCACCACCAGGCATCGGGGCCGTGGCGAGCTCGCCGTCCTCCCGAGGCCGCCTCCGGCTGGTCCAGACGATCCGAGGCGACATCACCCCGAAGTCGGTCGTGGCCTCCGGGCGCGGGCTGGTGTTCGCGCAGAACATGATGTACACGCACACGGTCACCGTGTACGACCGGCGCGGCCGGCTCGTCCGGACGATCCGGGACGACGTGGCACTGGCGGACTTCGGCTTCTCCCAGTACGCCGGGCGCTACCGCGGGGCACCGGTCGAGGCCGCGTTCACCCCAGACGGCCGCAGCGCCTATGTGTCCAACTACTCGATGTACGGTCCCGACCTGTCGCACCAGGGCGACGACGTCTGCTCGCCGCAGCTGGGCATCGACAACAGCTTCCTCTACCGGATCGACACCGCGTCCCTGCGCATCGACCAGGTCATTTCGGTGGGCGCCGTCCCCAAGTTCGTGGCGGTCACGCCGAACGGACGTCTCGTGCTGGCGACCAACTGGTGCTCGTGGAGCCTTACCGTCATCGACGCGAGCACCGGCCGGTCGATCCGGGAGGTCCCGCTGGGCCGGTACCCGCGCGGGATCGCGGTGGACCCGATGTCGCGGACGGCGTACGTCGCGGTGATGGGCGCCAGCCGGGTCGCGCGAGTGGACCTGCGCACCTTCCGGGTCAGCTGGCTGCCGGCCGTGGGTTCCGGGCCCCGGCATCTCGTCACCGACGCCGCCGGTCGGTGGCTCTACGTCACCCTCAACGGAGACGGCCGGGTCGCAAAGGTCGACCTGCGAACGGGCCGGCTGGTAGCCAAGGTGAGGACCGGAAGCCAGCCTCGCAGCATGGCCATCTCGGCGGACGGGCTCGCCCTCTACGTGGTCAACTACGCGTCGGACACGATCAGCAAGCTGCGTACCAGCGACATGTCCGTCGTCCAGACCGTGCCGGTCAACCACCATCCGATCGGGATCAGCTACGACGCGGGCACCGGCGACGTCTGGGTGGCCTGCTACTCCGGCAGCCTCATGGTGTTCCGCGACTCCTGACCGCCGGCGCTGTCACGGAATGAGCTGCAGGGTCAGGTTGGTCGTGCCCGCGGACTCCGCGCCGACGCGGAGCTGGCCGCGCGCGTTCTGGTAGCGCTCGGTGCCGCCGGTCACGGAGAACAGCGTCTTGCCGTGTTCGGTGACGGCACCGGAGATCTCGACGGTGCCCATGCCGTCGAGAAGGAGGGTGCCCTGGCACATGACCGTGGTGAAGTTGACGGTGCACTTCACCGAGTCGTGGCCCACGACCTGGGCGGGGTCGCGGTCACGCAGGGTCTCATCGAAAACGAAGTAGTCCCCCGGTCCGAAACGCTTAGAGCCGACGTTGACCAGCCGGAACGCATCCTCATGGGCCACCAGGCGGATCGTCCGGCCGGTGGTGATATCCGACGAGACCCCCTCGGATGCCGATGACACGCCCGTCGCCTTCGCCCAGCCGGACGTCGAGCCGGACGACGCCTTGGCGCTGCCGAGCCCGGCCGTCACCAGGCCGCCGACCACGAGTGTGGCGACCCCAGCGGCCGCCCACAGCCGTACCTTCATGAACCCCCCTAATGCAGTGCGGCACGCCCCCCGCGCCGCTGGCCGCAGGGTAGACCGCGGCCCCGCCGTCTGCTAAGGGTCGGACGGCTAATCCTCTTCGGCGGTCAGCTGCTGGTCAACGGGCTCGACCGGTTCCGAGGCGACCTCGGCCGAGTTCGCCGACGTCCACGCCTGCTC
>JBPCOX010000253.1:0-2994 GCA_050999825.1 Mycobacteriales bacterium | reverse complement strand
GCCGCCTCGACCATCAGGGCGGCGATCAGCCGGGTGGTGACGAAGCCGGAGACGTCACGGTGCACCACGATGCAGGTCTTGCCCACCGTCTCCGCGAACGCCCGGGCCCGGTCCAGCGTCTCGTCGCTGGTCTTGTGGCCGCGGACCAGTTCGCAGAGCCCCATCATCGGCACCGGTGAGAAGAAGTGGGTGCCGACTACCCACTCCGGCCGCGAGGTGGCAGCCGCGATAGAGGTCACCGGGATCGCGCTGGTGTTGGTGCCGAGCACGGTGTCGGGCTTGCACACCCGGTCCAGCTCGCCGAAAACCTCCCGTTTGACCTCGAGCTTCTCGAACACCGCCTCGATGACCAGATCAGCCTCCCCGGCCGCCTCGAGATCCGTGACCGAGTCGATCCGAGCCCGCGCGGCCGCCGCGTCGGCCGCGGTCATCCGCTCCTTGGCCACGAACTTCTCGTACGACGAGGAGATGCCGGCCACTGCTCGCTCGAGCGCCTCGCCGCTGACGTCCTGCAGCGTCACGTCGTAACCGGCCGCCGCGGCCACCTGAGCGATGCCCGAGCCCATCAGCCCGGCGCCGACGACCGCGACCCGCTCCGCCACGATCTGACCCGCCTCCCGGTCACTTCCCAGCCCCGTGGCGGGCAGCGTATCCGGGCCGGGTCCCGCGGTTGGCCGGCGCCGGCGAGGCGACCGGTCGAACGTAGGGTTTGCGGAGCACTCGACAGGCTCCTGACCCGGTGTGGCCCGGCGGTTGGAGGGGACAGCGGTGGCCGTCGTCGACGACCTGCACCCCGGTCCCCGCGGCCGGCGGGCGCGGCCGATGTCCTGGCCGGCGTACGCGGCCGCCGCGACGGCGTTCACCTTCGCCGTGGTCAGCCTCTACTGGGGCCTGGGAGGCACCGCCGGCCTGGGAACCCTTGGTGGTGAGCTCGAGGAGCTCGCTCGCAGGCGTGACCCGCTGCTCATCGGCTTGACCTGGGCTGCGGTCGTACTCAAGGCCCTGGGCGGGCTGCTCGCGCTGGCCCTCGGCCAGGCGTGGGGCCGACGGTTCCCCCGGTGGCTGCTGCTGACGGCCGCCTGGGGCGGGTCGGCGATGCTGACGCTCTACGGCGGCGCGCAGATGGCCGGCGCGGCGCTCGTCGAGCTCGGCGTCGTCCACGTCGACGGGCCGGTGGACCGGGCCGCGCTGCGCTGGCACCTGATGCTCTGGGACCTCTGGTTCCTGGTGTGGGGCCTGCTGCTCGGGCTTGCCGCCTCGCGGTACACCCGCGCGACGGCGACGAGCGAGCGCTGACATGCTGGGCAGAAGTGCCGGACCTGGAAGAGCGGGTGACACATGCCGCACGGCTACCACTATCTGTTGGGCCCGGTCGCCGCGCTGGTCGCTGTCGGCGTCCTGATCCTGCTCTCCCGGTGGGCGTTCGGCAGCGGTCACCGCCCCTCGGTCCTGCTGAATGAGGGCGGCCAGCCGGACTACGGGCTTCTCACGCCGGTCGCCACGGTGCGCGGCCGCGAGGACGCCGACATGCTCCGCGAGCTCCTCGCCGAGGCGGGCATCCGCGCGACGGTCGTGCCGGCCGCCTGTCCTCCCGGAGACCGCCTCCATACCGGTTTTCAGCTGCTGGTCTTCCCGGCCGTCGCCGCCCGGGCGCGCGATCTCCTCGCGAGCAGCGGCCGCTGAGCTGTGGGCCTAGAGCTCCAACGGGTCGGGATCGGGCTCGCGCGACACGTCGGCTCCCAGCGAGCGCAGCTGCTCGATGAGATCTTGATAGCCACGGTCGATGTGGTGGACCTCGCCGACCGTGGTCACTCCCTCCGCCACCAGACCGGCGAGCACCAGCCCGGCGCCGGCGCGGATGTCGGTGGCTCGCACCGGTGCTCCGGAGAGGGCGTCGCGGCCGCGGACGACCGCGTGGTGGCCGTCGGTGCGGATGTCGGCGCCGAGTCGTACGAGCTCGTCGATGAACATGAAGCGGCTCTCGAACACATTCTCCGTGATCATGGCGGCGCCGTCGCTGACCGCGGCCAGGGCGATCATGCCGGGCTGCAGGTCGGTCGGGAAGCCCGGATAGGGCAACGTCACCACATCGACCGCCTTCGGTCGTTCGGTCATCGCGACGCGGAAGCCGTCCGGACGCACCTCCACCCTGGCGCCCGCCGTACAGAGCTTGTCCAGGGCGATCTCGAGGTGGGCGGCCACCGCGTTGCGGACCACCACGTCGCCACGCGTCATCACCGCGCCGATGGCGAAGGTGCCGGCCACCACGCGGTCGGGCACCGTGGCGTGCGTCGCCGGTCGAAGCGACTCCATGCCCTCGATCTCCAGCGTGGACGTGCCCACGCCGCCGATCTCGGCCCCCATCTCGGTGAGCAGCACGCACAGGTCGACGATCTCGGGCTCGCGGGCGGCGTTGTCGATCACCGTCCGGCCCTTGGCGAGAACGGCGGCCATCAGCAGGTTCTCGGTCGCGCCCACGCTCGGGAAGTCGAGCCAGATGGTCGCTCCGGCCAGCCGGGGGGCGGCGGCCACCAGGTAGCCGTGCGAGCTCTCGACGGAGGCACCCATCTTGGCCAGCCCGGCGATGTGCCAGTCGAGGCCCCGTGAGCCGATGTTGTCCCCCCCGGGCAGCGCCACCCGGACCTCGCCGCACCGGGCCAGCAGCGGGCCGAGAACGCAGATCGAGGCTCGCATCCGGCGTACCAGGTCGTAGTCGGCCTCGGTGCCCGGGCGCTCGGGCACGGTGATCCGAAGCTCCGGCGGCGTTCCCTCGACCACGCAGCCCAGCCGGCGCAACAGCTCGCTCATGATCGAGACGTCGAGGATGCGGGGTACGCCGGTCAGCGTCGTCGTGCCCTCGGCGAGCAGGGCAGCCGCCATCAGCTTCAGAACGCTGTTCTTGGCGCCCGGGACCGTCACCTCGCCGGCCAGGCGGGTGCCGCCGACGACCCGGAACCGCTCCACCGCAGGATGGTAACGGCGTTCTCCCGCGAG
>JBPCOX010000042.1:0-5559 GCA_050999825.1 Mycobacteriales bacterium | reverse complement strand
GCGGCACCCGGGTGTCGCGGACGAAGGCGGCCAGCGGCCCCAGCCGCGGCTGCGCGTCCGGACCCACGGTGACGTCGTCGATGATCCGTACGCCGTGACCGAGCCGGTCGGCGTTGCACCACTGCAGGGCCTCCCAGATCGAAGGCAGCCCGAACGCCTCGCCCGCGTGGATCGTGTAGTGGCCGTTGTTTCGCTGCATGTGCTGGAAGGCGTCGAGGTGGCGGGTCGGGGGGTAGCCGGCCTCGGCGCCGGCGATGTCGAAGCCGGCCACGCCGTCGTCGCGGTAACGCACCGTCAGCTCGGCGATCTCGAGCGAGCGGGCCGCGTGCCGCATCGCGATGAGCAAGGTGCCGACCTGGATCGAGTAGCCGGCCTCAGCCGCCCGGGCGCTGCCCTGTCGGAAGCCGTCGAGCACGCACTCCACCACCTCGTGCAGCGCCAGCCCCTTCTCGACATGCTGCTCAGGGGCGAAACGCACCTCGGCGTAGACGACACCGTCGGCGGCGAGGTCCTCGGCACACTCGGCGGCGACCCGGACCAGCGCCGCCTTGGTCTGCATGACGCCGACGGTGTGCGCGAACGTCTACAGGTAGCGCTCGAGACTCCCGCCAGCGTCTTCCTGGAACCAGGCGGCGAGCTCCTCAACGTCGGTCGTCGGCAGCGCGTCGTAGCCCGTCTCGGCGGCGAGCTCGACCACGGTGGCCGGCCGCAGGCCGCCGTCCAGGTGGTCGTGAAGGAGAACCTTGGGTGCCCGGCGCAGCTCCTCGAGGGTAGGGGTCGGCACCGCGCCAACGTAGCGGTCCCGACCATGGCGGCCTGTGCGAGCCTGCAGGCATGGCCACCATCGAGGAGGTGTTCCGGCCCGCCGAGGCCGACTTCCTGGCGGACCCCTATCCGGCGTACGCCGCTCTCCGGCTGGAGGCGCCGGTCGCCTTCGACGAGGGCGCCGGTGCCTGGCTGGTCTCCCGGCACCCCGACGTCTCCGCGCTGCTGCGCGACCGCCGGCTCGGACGCGTCTTCACCCCGCGGGAGCCGGTCACCCGCTTCGCCGCCTGGAACCGGCTGAACGCCGAGGCGATGCTCGACCTGGAACCGCCGGAGCACACCCGGCAGCGGAAGCTCGTCTCGTCGGCGTTCACGCCGCGCCGGGTGGCGGCGCTGCGCGAGCCGGTCCGCCGGCTGGCCGACGCTCTCCTCGACGCGGCCGTCGAGGACGGCCGGCTCGAGCTCATGTCCGGGCTGGCCGAGCCACTGCCGGTCGCCGTGATCGCGGAGCTGCTCGGCGTGCCGGAGGACGACCGGCACCTGCTGCGCCCTTGGTCCAGAGACATCGTCGGCCTCTACGAGCTGGCGTACGACGACGCTGCCGAGGCGCGGGCGGTCACGGCGGCGGATGAGTTCGACGGCTACCTGCGCGCGCTGATCGCCGACCGCCGGCGTAGGCCCGGCGGAGACCTGCTCAGCGGTCTGGTGGCGGCGAGCGACGCCGGCGAACGGCTGAGCGAGGACGAGGTGGTGGCGACCGCCGTCCTGCTGCTCAACGCCGGGCACGAGGCCACCGTCAACGCGATCGGCAACGGCGTGCTCGCGCTGCTGCGCACTCCCGGGTCGCTCGACCGGCTACGCGCGGAGCCCGAACTGCTCGCCACCGCAGTGGAGGAGATGATCCGGTACGACACCCCGCTGTCGATGTTCCAGCGCACCGCGTTCGCCGACATCGACGTGGCGGGGCACCCGATCGGCGCCGGGGAGCGGGTAGGCCTGTTGCTCGGCGCGGCCAACCGGGACGGGCAGGCCTTCGCTGACCCGGACATCTTCGACGTCGCCCGGCGGGACAACCCGCACGTCGGGTTCGGCGCCGGCATCCACTACTGCCTCGGTGCCCCGCTGGCCCGGCTGGAGATGCAGGTCGCGCTGGAGGCCCTGCTCGACCGGTTCCCGCGGCTGGAGTTGGCCACCGAACCGGTACGCCGGCCGACCTTCCAGTTTCGCGGTCTTACCGACCTGTCCCTCGCCGTGGGTTGACTCAGGTCGTCAGCGGTCGCCTCCCTGCAAGGCCGTTGCGCAGACCTGCTCGTCCTGCTCACCGGTGCCACCGCTCGCACCGACGCCGCCGACGCATTCGCCGTCCCGCACGATCGGCAACCCTCCGGTCTGCGGGACGTAGCGACCCCCCGTCATGGCGGTCAGCGCGGTGGCGAAGCGCGGCAGCGACTCCGCCTTCGTGCGCTGCTCGGCGGTCGACGCACGGTAGGCGGCGGCGGTGAACGCCTTGCCCTGCGCCACCTCGGCGCTGATCCAGGGAGCACCGTCCATCCGGTGAAACGCGAGCAGATGACCGCCCGCGTCCACCACGGCCAGCGACATCGAGATGCCCATCTCCGCCGCCGCGGCGGCGGCACGGGTGAGCAGGGCGACCGCGTCGTGCAGAGTCAGCATCCCGACATCCTGCCGGTACGCGGCCCGGCGTGGCGACCGCGCGGACACCTGCGCGCCGTACGGCCCGACCTTTCGGTTCGGCGTACCCGAGGCGTTCGATCAGCCGAGTCGCTGCCCAGCCGAGGCCATCCCGAGCCAGCTGTGCGGGTTACCGGCCCAGCACCACCCGAGCCGAGGTGCGCCCCCACTGACCCAGATCCCGGTCACCCGCTTGTCGCCGGCCCGCGAGCCGAGCATCTCGAAGCAGTTGCGCTCGCGGAGCCACCGCGGATGTTGGGTGACGACCGCAAGGCCTTCGTCAAGTGTCAGCGGGGTGCGGCCGGCCGCACGGATGCCGGGTAGCGCGTCGTTCGGCCGGACGCCCAGCGTCTCCTTCCCGGTGTCGACGGCAGTGATCAGGTAGACCGGCGATGTCGGCAGCGCCAGGTCAGGCGTAGGCGTGAAATGGGCGACGTCGCCTGCCGCCATCGTCGTGAAGCCACGCTTCCCGTCGAGCGCGGCAAGCTCGATCAGGCGGTGCAGCGGCACCAGCGCCCCGGTGACGACCAGCACGAACGGCTCGTCCGGGAGGTGCGCCTCCAGTGGGGCGGCGACGCGGGCGCGGAACGCCTCCTCGGTCAGCACCGCCAGTGCCGGGTAGTGCTTCCCGACCAGGACGTCCACCTGGCGGTGCAGCTCGGTCAACTGCCCAGTGGCTGCTCGAGCGGCGACGGTCACGCAGAACTCCTGGGGGACGGGGTGTCAGAGCGGGTGGGCGCGTCGTCAACGCAGCGATCAACCCGGCTGTTCCCGTGGCTGGTCGCCCTCGCGGTGAGCGTCGATCGTCCCGCTTTCGTGCTGCACCCGCACGGTGCTGTGCAGCACCAAAGCGCATCTGCGCGAGGCTCGCGGTCGTCGTGGCGCTGTGCGCGGCCGACGTACTCGTCGATGAGCTTGCCGCCGGGCACCGAGATGCGTGTCGGCACACCGAGATGCGTGGGCACGTTCAGGCTCCGATCCGCTCCAGGACCAGCGGCGCCGGCGCCGGCAGCTCGTTGCCGATGTCGACCGCGTCGCCGAGCGCCTCGCGGGCGCGGGAGAACCGGGCCGGGTCGTCGGCGCGCAGCTCGAGCAGCGGCTGGCCCTCCTGCACCGGGTCGCCGGGCTTCGCCAGGCACACCACGCCGGCTCCCGGTGACACGGGGTCCTCCTGACGCGACCGGCCGGCACCGAGCCGCCAGGCGGCCACCCCTACCGCCCGGGCGTCCAGCCGCTGCAGCACGCCGGTCGCCGGCGCCTCGACCGTCTCCCGGTACGGCGCCTGCGGCAGCTCGGCGTCGGGGTCGCCGCCCTGAGCGCGGATCATCGCCCCCCAGCACTCCAGCGCCGAACCGTCGCTCAACAGGGCCGCCGGGTCCGCATCGGCGATGCCCACCAGCGCCAGCATCTCGCGCGCGAGCGCCAGGGTGACCTCGACGACGTCGGCCGGCCCGCCGCCGCTCAGCACCTCGACAGCCTCGGAGACCTCGACTCCGTTGCCGCAGGCGCGCCCGAGCGGCGTGTCCATCGCCGTCAGCAGTGCTGCCGTCCGTACGCCGTGAGCCGCACCGAGGTCCACCATCGCCTCGGCCAGCGTGCGCGCGGTCTCGACGTCGGACAGGAAGGCGCCGGTGCCGACCTTGACGTCCAGTACCAGCGCCGAGGTTCCCTCAGCAATCTTCTTGCTCATGATCGAGCTGGCGATCAGCGGCACCGACTCCACCGTCCCCGTCACGTCGCGGAGGGCGTAGAGCTTGCGGTCAGCCGGCACCAGGCCGGGTCCGGCCGCACAGATCACCGCACCCACCTCGCGGAGGACGTCGAGCATCTCGGCCGGCGGCAGCGATGCCCGCCAGCCGGAGATCGCCGCCAGCTTGTCCAGGGTGCCGCCGGTGTGGCCCAGCCCGCGCCCGGACAGCTGCGGCATCGCCGCGCCGCAGGCGGCCATGAGCGGCGCAAGGACGAGCGACACCTTGTCCCCCACCCCGCCGGTGGAGTGCTTGTCGACGGTCGGCCGGAGCACCGACGTGAGGTCCATCCGCTGCCCGGACGCAATCATCGCGGCCGTCCACCGAGCCAGCTCCGAACCCGTCATCCCGCGCCAGACCACCGCCATCAGCAGGGCGGACATCTGCTCCTCGGCCACCTCGCCACGCGTATAGGTCTCGAGCAGCCAGTCGACCTGCCCGTCCGAGAGCGTGCCGCCGTCGCGCTTGATGCGGATCAGGTCCACGACGTCGTACGCCGTCACGGCAGCTCGGTCGAGTCGAATGCCCGCGGCAGCAGCTCGCGCAGCGGCAGTGGACCGTCCGCGGTGTCCACCTGCAGCTCCGCGCCGCCGGCCTCCCACAGCAGCTGCCGGCACCGGCCACACGGCATGGTCGGCCGGCGGTCCTCCCCACCCACGCAGGAGAGCGCGACGAGCCGGCCACCACCGCTGGCGTGCAGCGCCGACACCAGCCCGCACTCGGCGCAGAGCGTGAGCCCGTACGACGCGTTCTCGACGTTGCAGCCAGTGACCAGGCGGCCGTCGTCGACCAGCGCCGCCGCACCGACCTGGAACCGCGAGTACGGCACATATGCCCGCTCAGCCACCGCGACCGCCGCGGCCCGCAGCGCCGCCCAGTCCACGGTCATTCCCCCTTGCGTCGCGCCAGCCGCACACGCTAGTCCTGCGGCTCCGTGGCCGGTCCGGTCGCCGGCACAGCGGACAGCACGGTGTTCATCCGCCGCTGGGCCTGGTCGGGCGTCGCGGCCAAGAGTCCGCGGACGCCGACCTGCTCGATGACGAAGGACGCAGAAACGGTGCCCAGAGCTGCGGACTCCGCCGGTGAGGCGCCCCGCACCATGCCGGCGAGGTAGCCGCCGCAGAACGCGTCGCCGGCGCCGGTGGGGTCCACCACCTCGGTCGGGAAAGCGGGAACGTGCCGCCAAGGGCCTCCAGGTGGGCTGGAGACGTGACTGCCGCCGGCACCGTCCTTGATGACCAGCGTCGTCGTGGAGGTGGCAGTCGCCCACGAGCGGTACGCCGGTGAAGAGTCGCCGCCGAAGACAGCGACGAACTCGTCCCGGCTCGGCAGGAAGACGTCGGGCGCCATGTCC